>PWXP01000375.1 GCA_003561895.1 Planctomycetaceae bacterium
GGCAACTGGAAGGCCTGCTGCGTTCGGGGGCCAGGTTCTGCGAGTCGGCCCTGCTGCTGGCCGCGGAGAGACGACCGAAATGCGTACGCGCGCCATCGGGCCGGCCATGGTCTTCGAGCGGGCGGCTGAGAAGTGGAAAAACGCTTTCCAGATCGACGGGGCGGACGATGTGCAGTTACACCAGGTTTACCGGGCGATGGCCTGGCTGGGCGAGGAGTTGCCCGCCGACCGGGGGATGATTAGCCAAAAGACCATCGAAGAGTTGGAATCGCCGGAGCGAGGCTGGTATTACATCTTGGGCGCCCGCATGTGGAAGCAGAAGGAAGTCCGCGATCAGGTTCTCACCCGTACCAATGCCGACCTGTCGGCCACCGAGGTGGCCTTGAATTGGAGATACCGGTTTAGCGTCTGATGACCGGCATCTCCCGTGATGGAGCCGGCTCCGCGCCCGTTGTTCGGGTGCGGAGCGGGCTTTTCGCGTTTCGGGCGCTTTGCAAACGCGGGGCGCGGTGTTGCTTCCACCGCCCCCGTCGCCGGGGGCACCTTAGCTCTCAGGAGCCCCCCAACCATGATCGCCGAAGTCCAATCGTCGAAACGGCCCAAACGCGGCCGAAAGCGCGCGCTGGTCCTGCTGGCGGTGACGATCCAGTTTGCCGGGCGCACCGACGGCCGGTTCGGAGGCTGGCAATGGCTGGTGCCGCTGGTTGCACTGGCCGTACTGACCGCCGTGTCGCTCTGGTTGCTCCCGCGGTTCAGCCGGTTCTTTTTCCGGCAAACGGACATCACGCCCGCCGAGAAGGGGCTGTACGTCTTCGTCGTCATTCTGCTGCTGGCGATGGCGACGGAATGGATCGGCACCGAGGCGATCCTCGGCGCCTTCCTGGCCGGGGTGTGTCTGAATCCGGTCCTGGCGGCCCAGGAGGAGTTGCGCAGTCACATCGAGTTCGCCGGGCGTCTGCTGTTCATTCCCTTCTTCTTCGCGGCCACAGGCATGCGGCTCGAGCTGGAGATCTTTACGTGGCACCCGTCCGTATGGCTCATGGGCACCCTGCTGGTCGGGCTGGTGCTGTTTGGCAAGACCGCCGCCTCGTGGTGGATCGGCGCGTGGTACGGTTATTCTTCCCCGGGACCGCGCCCTGTTGGTGGGGCTGACCATTCCGCAGGCGGCCGCCACCCTGGCCGTCACGCTCACGGCGCGCCAGGCGCAATTGTTTGATGAGGACATGGTCGACGCCGTCATCCTGCTGATCTTCGCCACCTGTCTGGCCGGACCGCTGCTGACCCGCTTCACCGGCCGGAAGCTGAAGTGTCCGGAATAGGATACCCTGGCAAGCGATCCGGATTCGTCGGGCAGGTCGGTGCCGCCTTGTCGTGGGGCGTATTACCCCCGCACATCCAGAGGGTCTTCCGGCGTTCTCACTGAGCATTCGCAATGCCCGATTCCGGCCCCGGTATCTGGAATTCGCGGGGCGGATGGCGTAAGATTGTGGGGTCGAGCAGATATACCAGATATACGGGGAGTCGAGGATGCGGCAACGACGGTACATCTCGCTGGCCGGCCTGATGGCTGCCGTGGTGGTGGGCGGGTTTCTCGGCGCCGGGGGGTACACCTTCCATTACGGCGAAGGCTGGTCGTACTTCAGCGACGATCCGGAAACGTGCGTGAACTGCCACATCATGCAGCCGCACTACGATACGTGGGTGCAGAGCAGCCACCACGGGCTCGCCACCTGCGTCGACTGCCACCTGCCCGACGACTTCCCACACAGCATTATCTCGAAGGCCGATAACGGTTTCCTCCACTCGTGGGCGTTCACCTTCGAAAACTTCCACGAGCCGATTCGCATCAAGCCGCGCAACCTCCGCATCCTCGAGAACAACTGCGTTCGCTGCCATGGATCGATGGTTTCCGCCATGCTCGCGTATTCGGAACCGATTGGTACCCCCGGGCGGGTGGCATGCCTGCACTGCCACGATGGAGTGGGGCATCGAGGCCGACCGCGCGGATACGCCCGATGGCCCGATGGTCACGTACAGATCCACCCTTTCCCGAACCTCGAAGACTGAAGAGGAGTTCGTCGCATGAGCAGCGATCCCCCCACTCCGGCTCGCAATGATTCCTCGCCCGATGACGCGCCGTCCGGTCAGGTGCCGCCCAAGAAGCGTCTCTTGCCCACGCCGAAGCGGACCGTCGTGGTGTACACGGTCATCATCGTCATCGCCGCGATTGGTACGGTCCTCACCCATGCCTTATTGATGACCATTTTCGCCCGCAAGCAGGAGGCGCGGGTGCCGTTCCAGCGGGTGGTCGAGATCGATGAAGACACCATCGAGCCGGCGGTCTGGGGCGCGAACTGGCCGCGCCAGTACGAAAGCTACAAACGCACGGTCGATTACGAACGCACCCGCTACGGCGGCAGCGACGCCGTCCCCGCCCAAAAGCTCGACCTGTACCCGTGGCTGCGCACCATGTGGTCGGGCCATGCCTTCTCGCTCGATTACCGCGAGGCCCGCGGGCACGCCTACATGCTGCACGACCAGGACCACACTGCCCGGGTCGAGCAGCGCCCCCAGCCGGGCGCCTGCCTGCACTGCCACTCCTCGGTTTTGCCGGCGTACCGTTACGCGGGCGAGGGCGACGTGATGGAAGGGTTCCGGCGGGTCAATGCGATGTCGTGGGACGAGGCGCGGCACCTGACCGACGATGAAGGGCGGCCGCTCATCGAGCATCCGGCAAGTTGCGTCGACTGCCACGACCCGGCCACCATTCGGCTGCGCATCACGCGGCCGGCGTTCATCGAGGGCATCCGCGCGTACAAGGCCTCGCAGGGAATTGAGGATTACGACGTGAACCGCGACGCCAGCCACCACGAAATGCGGAGCTTCACCTGCGCCCAATGCCACGTGGAGTATTATTTCGCCCAGCCCGGCAACCAGCTTGTCTACCCCTGGCACCGCGGCCTGCTGGTGGAAGAGATGGAGGCGTATTACGACGAGATCGAGTTTGCCGACTGGACCCACGGCATCACCGGCGCCCCGATGCTCAAGGCCCAGCACCCGGAGTTCGAATTGTGGCGCCAGGGCACGCATGCGACGGCGGGGGTTTCCTGCGCCGACTGCCACATGCCGTACCGGCGCGTCGGGGCGATGAAGATATCCGACCACCACGTCCGCAGCCCGCTGCTGCACGTGGCGGCCTCGTGCCAGACCTGCCACAACGTTCCGGAGGAGGAGCTTCTCTCGCGGGCGCACAGCATCCAGGACCGCACCCATACGCTCATCCTGCGCGCGGCCGAGGCCCTGGTCGACATGGTCGAGGCGATTGTCGAGGCGAAGGAGGCGGGCGGGACCGACGAGCAACTCGAGCCGCTTCGGGCGCTGCACCGCACGGCGCAGTGGCGGTTGGATTTCATCGTCTCGGAGAACTCGCACGGCTTCCACGCCCCGCAGGAATCGGCGCGGATCCTGGCCGAGTCGATCGACTACTCGCGCCGGGCGGTGGCGGGGGCCCGCGATGTGAAAGCCGCCCCCGAGGGCCCGCCCGGCGAGGTCGAGCGCGAGCCGATCTACGGGGTAACGCCCGACGAGGAGGCCCCGCCGATGCCGGATCGGGAAGACATCGTCCCCTGAGCCGCGGTGGGGCGGCCGACGGCATGTCCACCGCCGCGGGCCATCCCACAATTGCGCGCGTTATCCTCCCGCTGCGATGGGGTGTGCCTGCCCCCGGAAAATATTTTTTCTACTGGAGCAGCATTGCTGGACATTCCGTTTTCGGCGCGATATACTAGCAGCCAGTGGAGTATGGCGGTCTCGGTTGGGTTTGACGGTTCCGCCGAGTTGCCCGCCCATATCCGCCGAATGCTTGGTCGATTGGCGCCCGAGCGGCGGTTGCCCTCCAGCTTCCCGCATTTCCCCCCAAGGTCCGAAGAAGGAGTTATCAGATGATTCGGAGTGCCTCAGTGTCCCGCCCCGTTCGCTTGCTTTCACTCGCTGCATTGGTTCTGTGCGTGGCGGCAAGCCCGATGGTTGCCTCTGCCGCCGATTGGCTCGGCCCCTCGGCCGTAACTGCCGCGGCCGACGGCGAGCACGTGTTCGTCGCCTGCCGCGACGCCGACCAAGTGCTGATGGTCGAGGCGGCGTCGGGCAAGGTAGCCGGGAAGATTCCCGTGCCCGCCACCCCGACGGCCATGGCCCTTTGCCCCGAGGGAAAGACCCTCTACGTCACGTGCGCCGCGCCGGCGAGCACCGTGGCCCTGATCGACGTCGAGGAGCAGTCGGTCACCGGGACCATTCCCGCGGGCCATACCGCGACGGGCATCGCCGTGGCGCCCGACAACAGCACGCTGTACGTGTGCAACCGCTTCAACGACGAAGTGGCGGTCATCGACGTGGCTTCGAAGGAGACCGTGACCAGGGTGCCGGTCATTCGGGAGCCGCACGGCGCGGTCATCACCCCCGACGGCGACACGGTGTTCGTCATCAACCACCTGCCGCTGGACCCGTGCGACGAGTTCGACGTGGCCATCGAGGTGGCGGTCATCAACACGGAGGACAACGAGGTCCAGCACATCCGGCTGCCCAACGGCAGTACGGCCGCCCGGGGCATCGCCATGTCGCCGGACGGCCGGTACGTGTACGTCACCCACATCCTGGCCCGGTACCAAATGCCCACCACGCAGTTGGAGCGGGGCTGGATGAACACCAACGCGCTAACTATCATCGACGCGGCCGAGAAGCAGTACGTCAACACGGTGCTGCTCGACGACGTCGACCTCGGCGCCGCCAATCCCTGGGGCGTGACGACCAACGAGGACGGCTCGCTCATTTTGGTGGCGCACGCGGGCACGCACGAGTTGAGCGTGATCGACGCGAAGGGCCTGATGGAGAAGCTGGCCGGCATCCCTGAGGAGCCGGACCCCGACCAAATGCCCGACCGCTCCATCTACGCCTCGGTTCGGCAGTCGGACGTGCCGAACGACCTGGCCTTCCTGGTCGGGCTGCGCCGGCGGATCAAGCTCGATGGGAATGGGGCGCACGGCGTGGCGGTGATCGGCGAGACGGCCTACGTGGGGATGCACTTCAGCGACACGCTGGCCGAAGTCGATTTGGAGGACCGCCCCGGGCGGCTGGTCAACCCCATCGCCCTGGGCCCCACGCCCGAGATGACCATCCAGCGCCGCGGTGAGATGTTCTTCCACGACGCCGACCTCTGCTTCCAGAACTGGCAGAGTTGCGCAAGCTGCCATCCCGACGCCCGGGCGGACGGGCTCAACTGGGATCTGCTCAACGACGGGATCGGCAACCCGAAGAACACCAAGTCGATGCTGCTGGCGCACCAGACCCCGCCGTCGATGGCCGAGGGCGTTCGGGAATCGGCCGAAGTGGCGGTGCGGGCCGGGATTGTGCACATCCAGTTCGCCGTGCGGCCCGAGGAAGACGCCGTGGCCATCGACGAGTACCTCAAGGCGCTGGAGCCGGTGCCCAGCCCGTACCGGGTCGATGGCGAGTTGAGTCCGGCGGCCGAACGCGGGAAGAAAATCTTCTTCGACGAGAAGGTCGGCTGCGCCCGCTGCCATCCCGAGCCACTGTACACCGACAACCTGCTGCACGACGTGGGCAGCCGCGGGTGGTTTACCCGCACCGACGCCTTCGTCACGCCCACCCTGGTCGAGGTCTGGCGCACCGCCCCGTATATGCACGACGGCAAGTGGCTGACCATCGAAGACCTCATCAAGAAGGGCGGGCACGGCGGCGAGGGGAAGGGCGGCGACCTGAGCGGGCTGACCGAGCAGCAGCTCGACGACCTGATCGAGTTCGTGCTGTCGCTGTAGTACGCGGGGAATACCATTGGGGGGGACTCTCCCAATTTTCGCGGCACGGCGCTACCGAGCCCGAACGGGCCGGCCGTCGGGCCGCGAAAACGGGATGGCCCCCCACCGGGGTGCAGGAATGGGCTTGCCGGTGCGCCCTGTTGGAGTTCACGCTTTAGCGTGCGAACCGAGGATGTGCGACCCGCAGCACGCTAAAGCGTGAACTCCAACGGAGCCATTCGCAGAGGTCAGCGCAAGTCCGTTCCTGCATCCCCCACTGTTATGTGCATGTGTCGGCAACGCCGTATGATCGATATCGCGCCCCCCCCAGCGCTTGCAGCCGCCCGGATGGGCGGGCCGGCCGTGTTGTTGGCCGCATTACTGGTCGGCTGTGCCGGCGAGGGCCCGCCGGGCGGCGGCCCGGCCGCCGCCCGGCGGCCGTCGGCCCCCAGCCCGCGCGGCCGCCCGCAGCCCGAACGGCCCGGCCGCGAACCGGCCGCGCCGAGCCGCTCCCGGGAGCGGAACACCGCCCCGCGTGACGCCGCGCCCGCCCCCCCGCCGCGCGATGACGCCGCGGGGCCCGCGCAAGTCGACGATCGCCCGCGCACCCTCGGCGACCTGCTCGACGTTCCGGTCGATTCGGCCCCCCGCTTTCTCCCCCACGTGCCACGCGTCGAAGTCGACGAGCGCCAGGTGGCGGCCGAGGGAATCCGCAAACTCGAGTCGAGGCGGCTGGTGCTCTACACCGACATGGCCCCGGAGCCGGCGGTCGACGAGTTGCCCGAGGGGTTCGACCAGGCGTTTCCCCAGTTATGCGAATACTTCGAAATCGACCCGGCCGATCATGCCGACTGGCGCATGACGGGCTTCCTGATGGGCGAGAAGGGGCTGTTCGTGCGGACCGGTCTGCTGCCCGACTGCCTGCCGCCGTTCCCGCACGGTTTCGCCCGCAACGACGAGTTGTGGCTGTACGACCAGCCCAGCGAATACTACCGCCGGCACCTGCTCATTCACGAAGGGGTGCACGGGTTCATGAACACACTCCTGGGCGCATGCGGCCCGCCGTGGTACATGGAAGGCATGGCCGAACTGCTGGCCACGCACCACTGGGACGGCGAAACGCTCACGCTCAACCACATGCCGGCCGGCCGCGAGGAGGTGCCGCACTGGGGGCGGATCCGCATTATCAAGGACGAGTTCGCCGCCCGCCGCGCCCTGACCCTGAACAAGATCATCGAGTATCCCCCCTCTGCGCACTTGCAGGTCGAAGCCTACGCCTGGTCGTGGGCGGCGGCCGTCCTGTTGGACCGACATCCCCGATACCGCGAGCGGTTCCGGGCGATGTACCAACACGTGCTGAAGCCCGAGTTCAACGACCTCTTCTTCCAGGCCTTCGGCGACGACTGGGCCCTGCTGGCCGAGGACTGGCAGGTGTTCATTGCGGGCATCGAGTACGGTTACGACGTTCCCCGCGCTGCCGTCGAGCGCAAGCCCGGCCGCCCCTTGCCGCCCGGCGGGGCCACCGTTACCGTGGAGGCCGACCGCGGCTGGCAGTCGAGCGGCGTGCTGCTGGAGGCCGGCCGGGGCTACCGGCTGACGGCGTCGGGGCGCTACCAGGTGGCCCGGGAGCCGGAAATCTGGTGGTCGGAGCCCGGCGGCGTCTCGATCCGCTACTACCAGGGCCGGCCGCTCGGGCAACTGCTCGCTGCGGTCCGGCCCGACGACCAACCGGCCGGCGTCCTCTCGCCTCTGCTGCGCCCCATGGCCGTCGGCCTGGGCACCGCCCTCGGGCCTTCAGAATCGGGCACGCTCATGCTCAAGATCAACCATTCGGCGGCCGAGTTGGCCGACAACGCCGGCGAGTTGAGCGTGCAGGTGGAACCGGCGGAAGGGTAGCGCGTCGCAGCGTTTGCGGGTGGGGCCGACCCCGCACAAAACGCACCTGTTCCAGGGTGTGAATACCCCCGCTTGGTGAGAGGTTACTCATTTTCCATTGGGCGGCGTAGCTCCATGGCCTACAATCAATAGAAGCGAACCACCGATCACCTTGGCCCGCCGGGCCAGAAAGGCGTAACCGCAATGCGACTTGGAGTGCGAACTATACTTATGGGCTACATGGTGCCGCTGGCAGTGGCTGCTGCTTCCGTATCGGAGGGGAGGGCCGAGGCGCCCAGTCCGCCCGGAGACTCGATTTCCGCCGTTCCGCCGCGAACGAACCCGCCCCCCCGCCAGTACACCAAGATCCGGCGGTTGCCCAACCAGGTAACGCTGGCCACGCTCGACAACGGCTTGACGGTCATTGTCCAGGAACATCACGTGGCGCCTGTGGCCACGGTCCGCTGCTTTGTCAGGAACACCGGCAGCGCGTTTGAGGCGGAACACTTGGGCGCCGGTCTGAGCCACGTAGTCGAACACGTGGTCTCCGGCGGCACCACCACCACGCGATCCGAGGCGGAAATCGAACGGATCGTCGACCGGTTCGGCGGGGCGACGAACGCGTTCACATCCACCCACATGACGGGCTACTTCATCAATTGTCCGGCGCGCAATGTCATGGAAGCGATCGAGTTGGTGGCCGATTCCATGCAACACTGCACCCTCGACCCCGACGAGTTCGACCGCGAGATGCGCGTGGTCCGGCAGGAACTGGCCGACGGCGAAGTGAACCGCCGCCGTGTTCAGTGGAACCTGCTGGGCCAAACGGTATATGCGGTCCATCCGATACGTCACCCAGTGCTCGGCTACCTTGACGTGCTGAACCGGGTGACCCGCGAGACGGCCATCGACTTCTACCGGCAGCGGTACGTACCGAACAACCTGATATTCGTGGTGGTCGGCGCGGTCGACACCGAGGAGGTCTTGGAGCAGGTGGCCGGGAAGTGGGCCGGCACGCCACGGGGGAATGAAACGCTCCTCGCCCTGCCGGAGGAGCCGCAGCAGCTCGCCCCGCGGGAAGCCGTTCGCGAGATGGACGGGGCCGGTTACGACTTCGCGATCGCCTGGCCCACGGTCGAGCTTTCTCACCCCGACCTGTACGCCCTCGACGTGGCCGCCTACATCCTGACCGAGGGTGAGAGTTCACGGCTCGCACGCCGGCTGAAGCACGAGAAGCCGCTGGTGCTGTCGGTCGGGTCGGCCAGCTATACGCCGCACTTCGCCCCGGGCTTCTTCGCCGTCTTCGCCAGCGCCCAGCCGGAGACCTGGGAAGAGGCGTCCGACGAAATCGTACGCGAGGTGTACCGGCTGCGCGACGAATTGGTCAGCCCGGAAGAACTGTCCACGGCCAAGAACCAAAAGGCGGCCGAACTGGTCTTCGGCGCGCAGACCGCGCGGCAGGCGGCCGACCGGCTGGGGCGCAACTACCTGGCCACCGGCGACCCGCTGTTCGATCATCATTACATCGAGCAGATTCAGAAGGTCACCGCCGAAGAGGTGCGCGAGGTGGCACGCCGCTACTTCGTGCCCGAACGCGTCAACCGCGCGATCATCGCCCCACCGGGCGGCGCGCCCCGGGCGGCACTCGACGCCGCCGACGGCCACGAGGATGAAGTGCGCCTCGTCCGGCTCGACAACGGGCTCCGCGTGCTGGTCAAACGCCACACCCACCTGCCGATGGTCAACATGCAGGCGTTCGCGCTCGGGGCCAGTTTGGTCGACACGGAGGAGACGGCGGGCCGGGCGGCGCTGGTCGGCGCCATGCTCGATAAGGGAACCCCGTCGCGGTCCGCCCACGAAATCGCCGACTATTTCGACTCGATCGGCGGCCGGTTCAACACGCGCGCGGGGCGCAACACCGTGTACGCTTCGGCCACCGTCCTGCGCGACGATTTCGACCGGGCCCTCGAAGTCTTCGCCGAATGCGTCACCGACCCCACTTTCCCCGACGAGGAGTTCGCCACCGTGCACCGGCGGGCCTTGGGGGCCATCGACCGGCGGTCCGACAATCCGCACGCGGAAGCCTTCGAAGTGTTCCACGGCGCGGTGCCGGCCGATTCGCCCTACCGCCTGCTGCAAGACGGCAAGCGCGAGACGGTCGAGCCGCTCACACCGGCCGACCTTCGGGCGTACCACGAGGCGTACTTCGTGCCGCAGAACATGATCGTGACCGTCTTCGGCGACGTCGAGATCGACGAGGCCGTCGACCGGGTGCGGCGCCATTTCGGCCCGATGCAGCCCGCCCCCAACTTCCGGCCGGTCGACTTCGACCGCCCCAACCACCTCGCCGAAACCCTCGTCCACCACAAGCAAACGGCCAAGGACACGGGCATGGTGCTGGTCGGCTATCCCGGGGTCGGCATCCTCGACCGCGAGGACCATGCGGCGCTGTCGGTGCTCGACGCGATCATGTCGGGCTACCGCTACCCGGGTGGATGGCTGCACAACGAACTGCGGGGGGCCGGCTTGGTGTACTTCGTGCATGCGTTCCAGCTTACCGGCCCTGCGCCCGGCTACTTCACCATCTTTGCCCAAACCCAGCCCGACCAAATCGACGATGTCCTCGCGCGGATCGACGCGAACGTCGAGCGGGCCGTCGAAGGGCGGATGTCCGAAGACGAGTTCCAGACCGCACAGGAAAGAATCATCGCCCTCCATGCCCAGGAGAACACGGCCATCGCAGACCAAGCGATGCAGGCTGCGCTCGATGAACTCTACGGGCTGGGCTACGACTACGATCGGACGTTCGAGGCGCGCATCCAGGCCGTCACGTTGGACGACGTGGCGCGCGTCGCCCGGCGGGTGTTCGGCGACCGTATTGTCGCGACCACCTCGCCCGAACCGCGCTAACCATGTTTTGCAGTGCGGCGGCTCGACGCCGCTTTCATTTCGGAGTTTCCCATGCAGCTTGGCGTCATTTTCGACATGGACGGTGTGCTGGTCGATACCTACCACGCGCACTACAAGAGTTGGCTGGTCCTGGCGGAACAGGAAGGCGTCACGTTCACCGAGGACCAGTTCGCCCCCACGTTCGGCCGCACCAGCCGCGAAATCATCGGACACTTTTGGGGGTCGGGCCTTTCCGACCGTCAGATCGCGGAAATGGACGCCGCCAAGGAAGAGGCGTTCCGCCGGATCATCGCCGACGATTTCCCGGCCATGCCCGGAGCCCGCAAACTAATCGACCGCCTGGCCGGCGAGGGATTCGCCCTGGCGGTCGGTTCGTCGGGGCCGCCGGAGAATGTCGCCATGGTTTTGGAAAAGCTTGGGGTGCGCGCGCGTTTTCAGGCCGTGGTGACCGGCATGGACGTCACGCGCGGCAAGCCCGACCCGCAGGTGTTCCTCATCGCGGCCGAGCGGCTCGGCGCCGTCCCGGCGGCCTGCGCGGTGGTGGAAGATGCGCCGGCGGGCGTGACGGCCGCCCGCGCCGCCGACATGAAGGCGATTGGCTTGGTGAGCACCGGCCGGACCCCCGAGGAGTTGCGCGAGGCGCATCTGCTCGTGCATCACCTCAGCGACCTTACGCCGGCGCGCATCCGAGAGCTTTTCTGAGGCGCCGCTCAATCGTCCTCTTCATCGTCCCAATCATCGTCGTCGTCGTCCCAATCATCGTCGTCATCGTCCTCGACTTCTTCCCAAGGTTCGTCGTCGAGGTCATCGTCGTCGTCGAGGTCATCGTCGTCGTCGAGGTCATCGTCGTCGTCGTCGTCGAAATCGTCGTCCTCGAAGTCGTCATCCTCGTCGAGGACGTTTTGTAGCGGGTCAGTCGAGAGGTCGGGGTCTTGGACCGGGGGCTCTTCGCCGTGCCACGTCGATGGGCGCTGGGGCTGGGTGAGGGTGGTCACTTCGCTCTCCTCCGAAACGGTTCGTGAAATGTTGGTTGGGTCGGAAACATCGTCGTCGGGCGGTGCGGGGCCGCCAGGCTCGGCCTTGGCAAACGGCGGCGCTGCCGGACGCGGCAACTCATCCAGGTGCCGCAGTCCGAACACCCGCAGAAAACGCCGCGTCGTCCCGTACAGCAACGGCCGGCCCAGGTCATCGGAGCGGCCGGTCACTCGCACCAGCTCGCGCTCGATCAACTGTCGGAGAATCTCTCCGCACTGCACGCCTCGCACCGCTTCCACGTCGGCCCGCAGGACCGGTTGCCGATAGGCCACCACCGCCAACGTTTCCATGGCCGGAACCGACAGCCGGACGTCGACCGCCACGTGATCGAGCCGCCGCAGCCAGGGGGCGAACTGGGGCCGGGTCAGCAACTGGAAACCACCGGCCACCTCCTCGGCCCGGAACGCGCTACCCTCGCTATCGTATCGGCTGTTCAACGCGCGAACTAGTGTACGCGCTTTCGTTCCGTCCGCCAACCCGGCCAATTGGGCCAATTTTCGGCTGCTCAACGGATCCAGGGCCAGCAGCAGGAGGGCTTCCAAGCGGGCCAGCACGGGATCGCGGGCTGGGGCGGCTTCGCCCGAAACCGCGCCCTCCGCCGGACGAGCCGGGGTTCCCGCCGCGCGGTTTCGCCGGGTGCGTTGGGGGCACCAGCGGTGCGGCAGCCGGTGGCGCATGGCCACGCTGCCCAACCGTTCGCCCAAACCGACCCTGCCGTCGCGCGCTCTCATGCCTTCTAACCTAAACGGGCGGGGCCGCCTGTGACAAGGCAGGCCGGTCAATAAAACCGTTCAGTTCCCGTACCGTGCGGCCCGCCAGTTCTCCACCTGCTGGAGTACTCGCGACATCGCTACAAGAGGGTCCGGACTTGTGGCTTCAAACCGGTAGGTGTAGTGAGGATTGCCGGCGACGGCGATTTTACAGTAAAAGCGAAACTGCTCTTGGCTGTCTCCCCACGACTCCAGCAGCACGTATGTCGAGCCGAGTTCCTTCAAGCGGTCATAAATCGCACGGAATTCAGCCGGCGGCCCCGATGCCAGCGAGCCGCCCTCGACCGGCGCAGCAGGAGCATGGGGCGCTCGATGCCCGCTCGGCGCCTCGACCGGGGCCTCGTAGGTCGCCGACAGGACACCGGCCGCCGCGCCGGCCACCCGATCCGCCGCCGGCTCGGGTGGCCTCTCCGAGGGCCAGCACCCAGCCAACGGACCCGGGGCCGAGTCCTGGGCCGGACTTCTCAAAAGCGGCTCGAAAAGCGGCGCTTCCTCCGCCGTTTCCTCGCTCACGACTGCCGTACGGGGCGTCCACCAGGTGCCCACCACTTGGTCAATCGCCTCGGGCAAGGCGTTGCCGAACAGCGCCACGACAGGGATGACCACCAGGCATCCGAGCATCACGAAAGCACGAACGGCAACTGCCGCAGAAGATTGTTCAGCCAACGGCGACTCCTTTCGCCGGCAACGAGGGAAAACGAACCGCTCCACCGGGGACGTTGCTTGGCAGGCGTGCCGAAGAAAGCCCGCTCCGATACCCCTGGCGATGACGGTGGAGCCCAGCCGCTTGAGTTTGCCCCGGGGTTCGCAGCGCGCCATGTTCTCTTCGAGCGGTTTCCTTCGGCCGCCCGCCGGAGAACCGCCCAGCCAGCCCGCGCCAAGCTGCCGCATCATACGCCTCGGAGCATGGCAACGCAACCGCAATTGCCGAGGCTTGAAAGAATCTTCTCTTTACACGGACCGCCCCTTTTGCGTAGAATATACTATTGATAGAGTCGATCTTAAAGACCGA
>PWXP01000637.1 GCA_003561895.1 Planctomycetaceae bacterium
CAGCCGCAGGGCGCTAGCCCCGGTTCGCTTGGCTTGAAACAAAAACCGGACGCTAGCGCGTTGCGGCTAATTTCCTGCCGCGGCCGAGCACCGGGACGATTTCCGACCCGTGAACGCTTACGGATAAGGGTAAGTGGTCCCATGGTCCAGACGGCTTGGTGCGGTGAGAAAGCCCTACTCGGGAAAAGGGAGCGTTCCCTGCCATGATGTCCGCCCGGCCGGACCAGGTGGGCCAGGAGTTGATCTGCCCGGACTGCCGAACATCTATTCCGGTGCGCGCCCCGGCCGCCGCCCCGCCGAAGGTCGACCCCATGGCGGGCGCCGACGCCGCCTACGCCGTCGGCACGCCCGTCAGGCCGCCGCCGTGGAAGCCCATCTTCACCTCGATCTGGAGCGAGGACGAGGAAGAAGGGGGGGAAGAAACCGAGAACGAAGAAAAGACGGAGGACGGACAATCCCCGCCCCGCCTCCCGCGGCGCACGGCGCGGCCGCCCGCGGCCGAGCCAGGGTGTTGGTGGTGCGGTATCGCCGGTTTCCTGATCGAGCAGAGCGTTTGGCCGCGCTGGCTGATGCTCACCGGAGGCATGATAGTCGTGCTGGTCCTGTTGGCCGCGGCCGTGGCGGCGGGAACGTCGTTCGGCATGGGCTTCGGCCTTGCAAGCCTCGGTTCCGCGCTCGTTGCCCTCAGCCTGTCGGCCCTCGCTGGCGCAGCGGCCATCCTTTGGCTGGCCGTGTTCGGCGCCTGGGCCGTGGTGATCGTGGTCGACACGGCGGCCGGCGCCGACTCGATCGAGAACTGGCCCGACGGACCCTACCAGGACTGGCTTCCCGACGCCTTCTACCTGGTCAACGCCATGGCCTTCGCCGTGGCGCCCGGCATGGTCCTCCGGTGGCTCCCGCCGCACTCTCCCGTGCCGGACGGCCTGTTCGTGGCGGCGAGCCTGTTCCTGCTGTTCCCCATCGTGTTCCTGTCGATGCTCGAACGGGGTTCGGCCATCTGGCCCCTTTCCGGCGCCATCCTAGCGAGCCTGCTGTGGCGTTGGTGGGCCTGGCTACTGTTCTACCTTGCCGTCGCCGTATTGTTCACCTTTGCCGTGGGCCTTGCGGCGCCGGCCCTATTGGCCCTGGGCGGCTGGGGCAGCGTACCGGCCGTCGGCATCCTGGCCGGCGCCGCACTCCTCTACTTCCGGCTTCTCGGCCGGCTGGGCATGGTCGGCGCTTCCGCTCCAGGGCGTCGACCCCGAATACGTCCCATTCCGGCAGGAGCCGGCGATAGACGGCCAGGGCTTTCTCGCCGGGGCCCGGGGCGGCGCCGGGATAGGCGGGAACCCGCAACGTCCCGTTGGCAAACACGACGTTCGTGAAACTCCGCCACACGCCGTCGTCGTTCGAGGGCATGGGAATGCGGAGCACCTTCAGCGGGCCGCGGGGCGTGCGCACTTCCGCCAGGCGGGCCGCGTTCCGATCGAGCAACGGCATCTTTTCCGCCGCCTCCGGCCCCGCTGGGGCGAGCAAGGCGCCCGCGGCCGCCAAGGCGACAGGGAGGCTGCGTTTCCTCATAGGTTGCCTGTTTTTCGGTGGTTCAGTCGCGTGGTTGGGGAGTCGGGTCGAACTCGGGACCCTGCATCTTGCGGAACTGTTGCCGCTGCTCCGCGCTGAGCACGGCGAGTGCCCGGGCCTCGATTTCGGCCGCCCGACCGCGGAACCCGTCGCTGAAAAGCTGCGCGAGCCGGCCGCGCTGCTCGGGCGACAGCTCCAGCGCCTCGGCCACTTCGGGGTTGTGCAGCGCCCGAACGCCGCGCACTTGCAGCCAGATCTGTTCGAACCGCTTCCACTGCTTCTGGTCGAGGATGTTCCGGATTTCGCTGCGAACTTCCGTCATGACGGCGCGGCGGTGCTCGGTTCGTTGGGGGCTCCCCCGCCGGCTGAGCATCTCCGCCGCCTCGCGACCGAGTTCCGAGTTCCTCAGTGCGTCGAGCTGCTCGAGTTGCTCGGCTTGAAGGGTCAATTCCTTCTGCACGGCGGGCTGGGCGACGAGGGTGAACATATCGCCGCGGTATTGCCCTTCGCCCTCGCCGCGTTGCCGGGTTCCGCGGCCGGCGCCGCGGCCCAGCCCTTGTCCGGCGCCGCGACCCGTTCCCCGGCCGGCGCCGCGGCCCTGACCTCGGCCGCCTGCCACGCCAGCACCTCCGCCGCCTCCCTGACCACGGCCGCCACCTACGCTTGCGCCACCGCCACCCCCTTGCCCACGGCCGCCTTCCTGCTGGGCCACGGCATCTTGCACCCAGCCGCCCTCAGTGGCTAGCAGGACCATCGAACCGACTGCCAATGTGACTAGTACCTTGCGCATTTTCTTTCTCCTGTGGTTGAGTTGCGCTGCGGAGCCGTGGACCGACATTCGCGCGCTCGGCGCACCGCGGTGCTCCTTGCACAGCCGGCCAGGCTCGGACAATTGATAGTGGTTGGCGAAGGCGGTGCAATTTGCGCGCCGAACGCCGGCGTGGCGGAGGCCGGAGGTGACTTGTAGCCGGGAAATCCTTGGGGCGGGCAACGCAGCCGGACGTTTGGCCAAATGGCCCAGCATGCAACGTGTGCCTTCCGTACAAGACCACCCGGAATACTCGATTGGAGTTGATGCTTCTGCATGCGAACTAAGCAGGTGCGATATCGGGCACGCCGCAAGCGTGAACTCCAACGGAGCCCGCTACCGAAGCCGGAAGGCGGCCAGAACCGCCGCTTTGGCGCGCCAATTGCATAAACCTATGCGCCCGTCGGCCGTCGCGCGCGGAGAGGGGGCGGTAATGCTCGGATACACGAGTTCCCCCGCTCGGGCGGGCTGCACAAATGTGCCGGCACGCCGGCCGTTGCTGCGAAAACTTTGCACAGGAGTACACAGGAGTCCATCACGATGCGTTTTCACACGAAAGGCTTCACCTCGCTGTTCTTGGCCATCACCTTCGTCGCGCTGATCCTCTCGTCGGCTGTGCTTTACGTGGCGCCGCGATGCCGGGTGGCCGAACAGACCGGGTGGACCGTCGCAGGGCTGGAGAAGGACCAATGGGAATCGATCCACATCAACGGCGGCCTCTTTTTCATCCTCGGCGGCGTCCTGCACCTGGTGCTGAACTGGCCCGTGTTCTGGAGCTACATCAAGAAGAGGCGACATGCCGCGTTGAACCTCCGGCGCGAGTTGCTCGCGGCGGTTGTGCTGGGCGGCGTCGTACTGGCCGGAAGCGTGCTCGCCTGGCCGCCGTTTCGCTCGGTGGTTGAACTCCACGATCACATCAAGGACTCATGGGGCCGCCCGCCCAGGCCAACGCCCGCCTTGCAGTCGGCCGACCCGACCGTGCAGGAGCTTTCCGAACAAATGCACCTGGCCGCCGATGATGTCGTTGGCGCGCTCGAGGCCGCCGGGATTGCCGTCTCCGACAGCAATGCCACACTCGGCCGGATAGCCGAAACGAACGAACGGACGCCCGAGGAAGTACGCGCGGCCATTACCAAGCAGTTTCCGGAAGCCGGCCCTGCGGCGGACTGCGAAGGCCGCGGTCTCGGTGGTGGCGGCGGCCGCGGGCTTGGCGGCGGTGGTGGCCGCGG
>PWXP01000583.1 GCA_003561895.1 Planctomycetaceae bacterium
AAGCACGCCACAGCAAGGCGGCAGTGCCGTAGGCGCCCACCCGAACGTTGTATATCACGCACAAGTCGCGTAACATTACGAAACACCAATAGGCTGTGATCAGTGTGTCAACAAGGGCATGCGGGGATATCGCCGTCTTGAAACCCACCCACTTTGAACACCAATGCACCCGATCGCGTGCTGTATCATCCAAGACGTTTTGGAATTCCTCCGTGTATACTTGCAGCCATTGCTTTGTATCCCTGACCCGCGTAGGATCGGCGAGCCGTCGCCGGACATGTTGAAGCTGTCGCAACTGCTCGACAGAAAATGGGCAGCCTTCCGGAGCTTCAGGGTGGGAAGACTTTGGGACGTTGTACTCCGGATATTCGCGAACGTAGACTTCCAGGGTGGCCTTTGCTTGTTGTCGCTGCTGTGTGGGGGAGCAGTCGCGGCGTATTTGGGCATGTCGGTCTAACCGTTCGATATCGCTCATGCGGACTTGCCTATTCCGGCGCAGCCGGACGTATCCGACAACTAGGCGGCCAAAGGCGAGAGCGACTGCAGCAATCAGCAGGCCCAAAAGAATGATGGCAATGAATGCAAGCCACCCTGGTAATGTCGCAAGCGTTGTGACCAGGGAGAGTACCTGGAAGTAAACATACAGTGCCAAGAGTCCGCCGATGCCGACAGCGAGGGCAACGGCTGTCGGACCTGTAACAACTGAGTAAAGTCGACCGATGAGTTGGAATGACGTTGGCGCCTCCGTTTGTGAAGGTGGAACGTAGCCTGACGGAACCTGCGGAGACCTGGGCGGCGCAGTAACGGCGGGTCGATGGTGTGGTTGATCCTCGCCGAGTCCTCCCAGCACCCCGGCTTCCTCGGGTGTCGCAATGGGACGATTGCCCGCGCCTTGATCCACTTCAGTATCGGACGGTGACGGCGAGCAACCAGCCGATTCGTTCTCGGATTCGCCCGAGAAGTCGACGGGCGCGTTCTCTTTCGATCCGGCAGTACCTTCGTCTGGTAATGGCCGGGCACAGGGCGCATTGTCAGGTTGCGCCGAGGAAGACCGAGGCTTGTGGGTGGGATCTGACTGGAACAGCCCGTCGCTCATCACACAACACTCCTTGAAAACTGTTTCTAATCTGACGCTCTTGGGAACCAACCGGTTACGAAGCCAAATATGCGAGCCAGTCCGACGTGATTGGGCACAGCCTGGTAAACCCGTGGCATTTTTGGCAACACCCGTGGAAAACTGAATTCGCTTGGGTCCCATTCACTAGGCCAGCCTGGTCGGTCAGCCCAATCTTCGGGGATTCGACTCGGGTAGTACGATTCAGCACCTGTATCGTAACAAAGGATACCTTCAAGTTTGTCGCTGTCTTCAGGAGACTCGCGAGTGGATTCTACGGCGGATATCGCCAAACACTCCGAGGTAACACCCGGGATATCCCGTATCAGACGGTTCGACAGCAGGCGGACCAACCTTTGAAGTCTGTCCCGATCATCGGGGTGGAAGCGGTCACACTGCGATGCCGCTATGGCGATTCGCTTAATGCGGCGCCGCAGACCGATCCTGCCTGCAATCCACTGCATGATGCGGCCGCCTGGCTGAAGCGCGGCTAGAATCTGCTTCATGAACTCATGGCTGTCATTCAAGTGCTCCGGACCGGTGGCCAGAATATCGGCGACATCTATAAGAATCACAAGTCCGTCACAGGTAATCAGTCTCTTGAACACCGGTGTTACAAGTTGTTGCCGATACCGGTCGTAGCGTTTTGCGAAACGCTGTGCCATCTCAGACGTGTCCTCCCGCCACGCCTCACCAAGGGGTGCGAACTCGTCCTCGGGCAAGCCCGCGTATCGCTTTCGAATGAGTTTCTCAATCAGGTCATCAAGGCCGATGTTCTCAGTCTGTCGTATTTTTGCGACGGCGTCTAGCAGGGTCGCTCCTTTTTCGTCAAGCACAAACGTTGATGGGCTTATCTGGGCGTGAAACTGGTGGCGGAGCGCTGCCAATGCGCGCTTGTACGCGAGAATCACATCACCCTCCTGAACACCAGACTCGGGGCCGCGGTGTGCCAGTTGACAGAATGCTGTAACCGGAGCAAGCCGGCCACCAGGTTCCGCCTGTGACGTCCCTGAGTCGCCGTGCTGCTGTGTTGCAAGAAACTGCAATTGGTTATGTGACCACTCGTCGAAGTCCATATAGGTCATGGCTAAGTCGGCGAAGCGTTCACCAGGGAGATCGTAAAGGGTCAGATGCTGCCGCGTAAGAAACGAGTCATCACGGCAGAACGACAGTGTATACTGATACGATGCCTTGGTCTTATCGGGCCATGTGCGCGAGTCGACCATAGCAGTGCGTTGTGATGCATAGGGGAAACTATCCCATATGGTCTTCTTCGGTTGGCGGGAGTCGACCTCGACAAGCTCGATGGGGTCGGGAGCAAGCTTGAAAACGCTTGGGTCATGACATGAGAGGTGGTTGATCAGAGATGTCAGGAAGACCGTTTTGCCCGCGCGGGAATAACCGGTAACCGCCAACCGAACATGGCGAGTCCGAACTTTGGGATAAATGCGCGGATTGAGAGAGCGCCGAAACGCACTGGTCATCTTAGTCCACATCTCTTACATGCTCCGTATTGAATGTTCACGAACCTGCGGGGCCTGCTGCGCTTCGCCAGTATCTTCAGTACGTTGAACCGCGTGTCTTACGCTCCACGGCCCGGCCGGCCAGCATCCCCATTCCGAGAGTCGCAGGAATATGCCTGCCACAAAAGGCAGCCCGATCGCCATGATCGCAAGTACTGCAACGGCTTCGCGGCGCCACACATCGTAGCGTTCAATCTTCTCGCGTGCGAACGAATCGTCCGAGACACCTTGGTAGGCGTAGGTACGCAGGGCGATATCCCCATAACGGGAAATGGTCAGATACGTGGCCAGTACGGTCAGCGAGAACGGCCGCCCTCTGGCCTGCTGCTGCTCGTTTTCCAGGACGGGGCGAGCAACCATGGTGGGAGGTGGGCCGGACACGATGATAGAGTTGTTGCGTTCAACGCGAGACAGGGAGCTGTGATCGTCGGATAGGCCAGCTTGGCTCGGCGGGCTATCTAGGCTGGCTGTCTCGTCGGGTTTCGGGCTTGATGCATGCTCCGTAAGCTTGTCCGACTTCTTGGTAGCCTGCTCCACCAAGAAGTCTTCCCATTTCGGATCGCACAGACCACAGAGCCAGCGCGGCTGATCGTATTGAATCCTATCAATTTTGGCTTCGCCCTTAACTCTGTGCTGAACGAAGGCGTGCGCGTAACGGCGGCAGCGCTCCGATGCGGCGTTGGGCTCCTCGCTCTCGACAAAGCCTTCGCACTGGCGAAAATGCAAGTGGCGATAGGCATCGCTAAACAAGTCGCCTTCGCCGCGAACCTGCGCGTGAAAGACAATTTGCACCATCATCACGAACGGCAGAATCGCCGCCGCCAACTGGCGATTACGCCCGACCGCCGCCGAAATTCCTAGACCGAGCCCGGTAGCCGCCCAACCCACAAGGATCAAGTGGAGCAGGACCCACGCTGGTTCGTAGAACGTATCCTGCGGGCGACCGGATAGCGA
>PWXP01000269.1 GCA_003561895.1 Planctomycetaceae bacterium
GGCCGGAGCGTGATGGCCGCGGTCGAGACGACCAGCGAGCACACAATGCACACCCCCGCGGCAACCGCCATGGTGTAACTGACCGAATCCTTACGCATGCCTCAGTACCCTCCGACGAATGTTCGCCCGCACCACGTAGTAGTCGATCAGGGGGGCGAACGTGTTTCCGAACAGGATGGCCAGCATCACGCCTTCCGGGAAGGCGGGATTGATGACGCGAATGAGCATCGTCATCAGGCCGATCAGCCCCCCATAGATGTACTGGCCGGTCCGGGTCATGGCGGCGGTGATCGGATCGGTGGCCATGAACACCAGTCCGAACGCGAATCCACCGAATACCAGGTGCAAGTGCGGCGGGATCGTGAACATGACGTTCGTTTCGCTTCCGACGCTCCAGAACAGCGTGACCAGGGCCAGCGCGCTGGCCAGCATGCTGAGCATGATGCGCCAGGAGCCGATGCCGGTGAGCACGAGAATGGCCGCCCCGATGAGGCAGGCCAGCGCCGAGGTCTCGCCCATCGACCCGCGGATGGTCCCCAGAAAGCCGTCCATGAACGTTATGTCGAACTCGAGCAACTGCGCCATGCCGCCCTCGGCGGCCTGGGCCAGAGGCGTGGCGCCGCTGGCCCCGTCGATGGCCACCCAGGCCTCGTCGACGGAGAACCGGGCAGGGTAGCTGAAGAACAGGAACGCTCGGCCGGTGAGCGCGGGGTTCAGGAAATTGTACCCCGTGCCGCCGAAAATCTCCTTGCCAATGACCACGCCGAAGCTCGTACCCAAGGCCACCTGCCATAGGGGGATGGTCGGCGGCAGCGCGAGCGGCAGGAGGAGCCCGGTCACGAAAAACCCCTCATTTACCTCGTGCCGCCGCACGATGGCGAACAGCACCTCCCACGCCCCGCCGGCCGCCATGCACACGATGTAAATGGGGAGGAAATACAGCGCCCCGTGCACCACGTTCGCCCAGATGCTCGCCGGGTCGTAGCCGGAGCCGAGCGTTTCGATCACCGTGCCGCGCCACCCGGCCGCGGCCGTCAGCCCGAAGTCGCCCATCACTCGGTTCGACTGCAAACCCGTGTTGTACATGGCCATGAACACGCACGGCAACAAGGCCACGACCACGGTCATCATCATGCGCTTGTAGTCGATCGCGTCGCGCACATGCACCACTCCCGCGGCGACCTTGCCGGGCGTGTACAGAAAAGTGTCGACCGCCTCGAACAGCGGCTGAAACACGTGGAACGCTCCCCGCTCCTCGAACGCCGGGGCGATGCGGTCCATGACCCTGCGGAGTGGTTTCATGGGGCGTCGTTACCCTTCCTTCTCGATGGTGGCCAGATTTCGCCTCAAGTCCGGCCCGTAATCGTTTTTGCCCGGGCAGACGTACGTGCACAGGGCCAGGTCCTCTTCGTCGAGTTCGAGCGCGCCCAGCGCCTCGGCCTGCTCGAGGTCGTCGGCTGCCAGCGCCCGGAGCAGAAAGGTGGCGAGGATGTCCAGCGGCATCACGCGCTCATAGGTTCCCACCGGATAGATCGCCCGCCGGCTGCCGTGGGTACTGGTGGTAAGCGGCAGGGGGCGGCCGCGCCGCAGTCGGGACGCCACCACGTTCAACGCGGAATGTTTCCTCCAGCCGAAGTCGTACCAGCCGAACAGCTCCCGGTGGGCGCCCTCTTTCAGTGCCGTCACTTGAAGATGATAGCGCCCCAGGTAGGCTACCGGGGGCTCGGCCGTGCGGCCGCCCAGCACCGAACCCGATACCAGCCGAACCTCGTCGCCCTCCAATTCGTTTTCGACCAGTTGCCCCAGGTCGGCGCCGAGCCGGGTGCGCAGCAGCCGGGGTTCGCGCACCTGCGGGCCCGCCAGCGAAATGACCCGCCGCGGGTCGAGCCGCCCGGTCAGCAGCAGCGCGCCCATGGCCGTCACGTCCTGGTAGTTCAAGTACCAGGCGGTTCGATGGTGGCCGACGGGGCTAAGGAAGTGGATGTGCGTTCCGGCCAGACCCGCCGGATGGGGGCCATCAAATGCCACCTGTTCCACGCCGGCGAGGTCGCCGCCGGGAATGTTCGCCCCCGGCGACGTGCACACGTAAACCTTCTCGCCGCCCAGCCGCCCGAGCACCTTCAGCCCGGCCACGAAATCGTCCGGCCGCTCGCGGATGACGACCTCAGGCACCGCGGCCAGCGGATGCGTGTCGATGGCGGTGACGAAAACGGCGTGCGGCTGGGCCTCGGGGGCGGGCACTTTGCTGAACGGCCGCGTACGCAAGGAGGTCCAGAGGCCCGAGCGAATGAGCGTCTGGCGGACACCTTGGGGGTCGAGCCGGTCGATCCGCTCGCCGGTCGGCCGGGGAAACGTTTCCTCATCGTCGCCGGAAAGCTCGATGACCACCGACAGCAGCGCCCGCTTTGCACCCCGGTTGATGGCCGCGACGCGTCCTGCCCCGGGCGAGGTATACAGGACCCCCGGCGTCTTCTTGTCCTCAAATAGCACTTGCCCCAGACGGACCCGGTCGCCCTCGGCCACTGCCATCGTCGGGCGCATGCCCACGTAGTCGGGGCCCAGAACGGCCACGCGGCCGGCAGGCCGCCCCTTGCAAATCTCCTGGCGGGGGCTGCCGGCGATGGGCAAGTCCAAGCCCTTGCCGATCCGGATCGTCCTACCGTGGGCTGTATCCATAAGACAGTCAGGTATAATTCGTGGCTCGTTCGCGTTCGACTCCTCGCGGTGTCCAAAAGGATAGCATGTACCGGCGCCATTGGGGACCCCCGGGACCGCTTCTCGCCGCTACCCTCGCGTATCCTCAAGAAAGTATCTCCCAATAGATCCAATTTGTCAACTACGGTACTCCCCAGTCAACCCATGCTCCATTTTGGCGGGGGCGGGGTGGAACAAAGACCCCGGTACGCGGTCGGCTCCAGCGACTTGTTCTCCGGTAAGTGTTCACGGGGCGGCGGGGGCAGTTTTCCCGGGTACATGCGAAGGGGACAGTCCCATTTTCGCGGCTGCGACGGTGGCTCACTGCGCCAAACGCTCTATGTGCCGCGAAAATCGGGACAGTCCGCCCCCGTGAACGGTTACATCTCAACCATGGCAGAGTACGAGAAGGCCGAGGTGGAGTTGCACGACCTCGAGAAACGCCTGCAGCGGCTACAGGAATCGACGCCCGTAGGAGCGAAGGGATTCACGAAAGCCGGCATTCGCAAGATGATCGCCCGGCTTCACGAGGAACTCGCCCTGTTTGAGGGTAGTGAAGAAGCGCGCGCGGCGAAATCGCCCTGACGTACCTTGCGAACAACGCCAATTTCAAGGCAGGGGGACGTCACTGATTTTTCGAAGCTGTCCGGGGTCGGCCGGGGCCGCGGAGCGTGAACTCGAGGCCCAAACGGCGAGCCGTCCGACTGCTTCGGTTGATCGGGCGGTTCGTGGCATCACAGCATTACTGCCACGCCTTTCCTGACCCGTCAATATCAGTAAGCCGTCGTAACCCAATAACCTACCGAATTGCGTGGGATAGGCTTCCAGCCTGTCGCCGGAAAAGACAGGCTGGAAGCCTATCCCACGCTTGAAGTTCCCGGTAGTTTATTGTTTTA
>PWXP01000366.1 GCA_003561895.1 Planctomycetaceae bacterium
CTTGCGCGGTTCAAGAACCGGCCGGAGAGCCGCGGGAAAACATGCCGTGAGGGCTGGTGGCGCTACTCGCGGCATCCGAACTACTTTTTCGAGTGGCTGCATTGGTGGACCTACGTGGCACTGGCTATCGGTTCGCCCTACTGGTGGGCCACACTGGCGGCGCCGGCCGCGATGCTGTATTTTTTGCTCTGGGTGACGGGCATCCCGCCCACCGAGGCGCAGGCGCTGGCCAGCCGCGGCGACGACTACCGCCAGTACCAACGCACCACCAGTGCCTTCATTCCCTGGTTTCCGAAGAAGGATGGTTGAACCATGTCGCTGATCGACCTTGCCGAGCGGGCTGTACTGCCCGACTGGCTCATTCGGGTTGGCATGCGCCGCTTGATGGCCGCCCGGCTCCGGGAGATGCGGCGGCAGGAGCTTCACCAGCCGGGCGAAGCCATGCGGCAGTTCGTCGAGCAGATGCGCCGCGGCCCGATCGCCGTCGAAGCCGACGCCGCCAACGTGCAGCATTACGAGGTGCCCACCGAGTTCTTCCGCCAGGTGCTCGGCCCGCGGCTGAAGTACAGTTGCTGCTACTGGCCCGGCCCCGAAACGACGTTGGCCGAGGCGGAAGACGCCATGCTCGAGCTGTTCTGCGAGCGTGCGGAGCTTGAGGACGGGATGGACGTACTGGAACTCGGCTGTGGCTGGGGCTCGCTTTGCCTTTGGGTGGCCGAGCGCTATCCGCGGTGCCGCGTATTGGCCGTCTCCAACTCCCGAACGCAGCGCGAGTTCATCGAGTCGCGGTGTCGCGAGGTGGGGCTCGAGAACGTCGAGGTGCAAACGGCCAACGTGGCCCAGTTCGCCACCGACCGGCGGTTTGACCGTGTGATGTCGGTCGAAATGTTCGAGCACGTGCGCAACCATGAGGAACTGCTGCGGCGCATCGCCGGGTGGCTTAAGCCCGGAGGGAAGCTCGCGGTACACATCTTCTGCCACGCCCGGTTCGCCTACCCCTTCGAGACGGAGGGCGAGTTGAACTGGATGGGGCGGTACTTCTTCACCGGCGGCATCATGCCATCCGACGACCTGCTGATGCGGTTCCAGCGCGACCTCGTGCTGGAGGAGCATTGGCACGTTTCCGGCATGCAATACGTCCGCACGTTGGAGGCGTGGCTTGCCCGGTGCGACGCCCGGCGGGCCGACCTATTGCCGCTGTTCGAAGCGGCGCTCGGGCCGAAGGATGCAGCCCGGCAGTTTCAGCGCTGGCGGATGTTCTTCATGGCCTGCGCCGAGTTGTTCGCCTACTCGGGCGGCGATGAATGGTTCGTTTTGCACTATCTTTTCGGGAGGCGAGAGCCATGTATTACCTGAAAATCTACCTGGCCGCCGTGGTCGCCTTCCTGGCGATCGACATGGTTTGGCTTGCCGTCGTGGCGAGGGGCTTTTACCGAAAGCACCTGGGATTCCTGCTGGCTGACCAGCCGAATTGGTGGGCGGCCGGAATTTTCTCCCTGCTGTTTCTGGCCGGGCTGCTCGTGTTCGCCGTCGTACCTAGCTTGCAGGCGGGGTCGCTCCGCCGGGCGGTGCTCCTGGGCGGCCTTTTCGGATTGGTCACCTACGCCACGTACGACCTGACCAACCACGCAACGGTCAAGGGCTGGCCATGGATCGTCACCGTGGTCGACATGACCTGGGGCACCGTGCTGGCCGCCTCCGTGAGCGCCGTCGCCTACCTGGCCGGACGCTGGTCGGGTTGAAGGGGCGCGAGGATCGGCTCGCGTCGGCAGGCCGGCTTGGCAAGCAGCATGTGCACGTCGCCAATAGCCTGCTCGCTGAACGCGCCCTCGCAATAGCAGAAGTAGTACTCCCAGGTGCGGATGAACTCGTCGGAGAAGCCCAGCCTCCGCACCCGGTCGAGGTTCGCAAAGAACCGCTGCCGCCACAGGGCCAGGGTCGCGGCGTAATGGGCTGTCAGGTCCTCGAAGTGCACCAGCCGCATGTCGGTCGCGCGCCCGACCGAGTGGCATATCGCCCCCACGGACGGCAGGCAGCCGCCGGGAAAGATGTAGCGTTGGATGAAGTCGACCCCGCGACGGTAGGCATCGTAGCGCTGATCGGGAATGGTGATGGCCTGCAAGAGCATCAATCCGTCGGGCTTCAACCGCTGGGAGCACGTGCGGAAGTACGTGTCGAAGAACTGATGCCCCACGGCCTCGATCATCTCGATGGAAACCAGTTTGTCGTACGTGCCCGTCAAGTCGCGGTAGTCCCTGCATAGTACGGTTACGCGGTCGGCCAGGCCGGCGTCGGCCACCAACCGCCGGGTGTAATCGTACTGCTTCTGCGAGATGGTGGTCGTGGTCACCTGGCAGCCGTACTTCCGCGCTGCGTGCATTGCGAATCCGCCCCAGCCCGTGCCGATCTCAACCAGGTGGTCGTTCGGCTTGAGTTCTAGTTTGCAGCATATTCGATCGAACTTGGCCACCGAGGCCTCGTGGAGCGTGCTGTCCGGCCGTGGGAATACGGCGCATGAGTAGGCCATGGTTTCGTCGAGGAACAGGGCGAAGAACTCGTTGCCCAGGTCGTAGTGGGCCGCAATGTTCCGACGGCTGCCGGAGGCGGTGTTGCGCCGCAGCCAGTGGCCCAATCGGGCAACCGGGCTCAGCAGGCGCGCCGGGCCGGTTTCCAGGTCGGCGGAAACGGCGCCATTGCGGCAGAAGATGCGCACCAGGCCGACCAGGTCGTCACACGTCCAGTAGCCGCGAATGTACGCTTCGGCTGCGCCCAGGCTGCCGCCGAAGGCGAGATGCCGGTAGAAACCAGGGTCGTGAACCTCGACCCGCGCGGCCGGCAAGTCATCCCCGCGCCGGCCGAACTCTTGACGCCGGCCTGCGTCGTCGAGCACGAGCAGGCCATGGTCGAGCGCCGCTAGCCGTCGGCACACCAGGTTGCGAAGGAGGTGGTTCATCGAGTGGTTCGCCAGGCTGGGAGGATCGACCGCAGGTTGTTTGGGTAGCCGCCGTGAGGAGGAATGAAACCTGTCGCTTCGTTTTCGCTTCGCATGCTTGGATCGTTTCCTTCGGGAACGGGATCTGCTTCACCTATTGAGTTCACGGATGCGGATAATAAGGGCATTTCTTCCGCCACAACCGGAACGCCTGCCAGTAGATGGCTTGCACCACCCGCGCCGTCATCCAGGGGTAGCGGGCCAGCGTGCCCAGCATGGCCCGGCGGGTCCACTCGCGGCGCCGGAGCACCAGGCTCACGTCGAACAGCCGCTCACCGGCCCGCGTGTTGACAATGGCCACTTTCAGTTCCTCTCCGGGCTCGCCGAGGCGCCACTCATATTGCATGTCCATATCCATGAAAGGCGATACGTGAAAACCCTTCGGATGACAGAATCGGAGTTGCCCCGGCTCGCCGGTGCGGTTGCCCTCGTGGAGCACGTACCAGTGCTTCTCAAGCCATGGGGTATTGCTGACCTCGCCCACCGCGCAATCGACCGCCTGCCCGGCAGGGTCGAAGCAGTAGTACAGGCACAGCGGGCAGAAGTAATAGCCCCAATTGCGCAGGAGCGTGAGCAAACGGATGGGGCCCGCCGGC
>PWXP01000144.1 GCA_003561895.1 Planctomycetaceae bacterium
AGTTCACGCTTTAGCGTGTTGAGCCCCGCACATGCCTGATTCACACGCTGAAGCGTGAACTCCAGCCATGCGACCCCCAGCCATGCGACCCCCTGCCATGCCCATTCTTCCGCCATCCCGGTTCTTCCCGCCGGCCGAGGAGGCGGGCCCGGAGGGGTTGGTCGGGCTCGGCGGCGAACTGTCGCCTGAGTGGCTCATCGACGCGTACACCCACGGCATCTTCCCCTGGCCGATGGGCGAGCACGACGAGCCGGTGCCCTGGTGGTCGCCGGACCCCCGGGCTATTCTCCCGCTGGACGCCTTCCACGTGCCGCGGCGGCTGCGCCGCACCGTGCGCAGCGGCCGGTTCGCCGTCACCGCCGATCGGTGTTTCGAACGGGTGATTCGCGGCTGCGCCCGCACGCATCGCGCCGGGGGCGGTACCTGGATTACGCCGCGCCTAGTCCGCGCCTATTGCCGCCTGCACGCGTCGGGCGTCGCCCACAGCGTCGAGGTGTGGCGCGAGGGCCGCCTGGCCGGCGGCGTGTACGGCGTAGCGCTGGGCGGCTTCTTCGCCGGCGAGTCGATGTTCCACACCGAGCGCGACGCCTCGAAGGTGGCCCTGGTGCACTTGGTCGAGCATCTGCGTCGCCGCGGCTACCTGCTGTTCGACATCCAGCAGTGGACCGCCCACAGCGGGCGGTTCGGCGCCGTCGAGATCAGCCGCCGCGACTACCTGCGCCGGCTTGCCGAGGCCCTCCGCCGCCCGGTCGACTTCGGCGAATGGCCTCCCGGGGAGGCGGCTCGCCAAGGGTAGCCTGAACGCTCGAAAAGCGCAGCCGTTTTGAGGAGAACAGGCCGATCGAATGCGAGCTTTCGCAACCCTTCGCGCCGTACGGCGGTGGAAGTTGTTTGGGAGCCCGTATCCGAAGCGCCTGCGGCTGTCAATCTGCCCGTCGGCGATCCGGTCTTCCCCCGTCCCCGAGGTCCCAGCGGCGCAGGGGCGTTTCGGGCAGCCGTTGCGGGTCGGGCACGCCGCACAGCGGCACGGTGCGGCGGATGGAGATGTTCAGGGGCGCGATTCGCGGGCGGCGGACAGCCAGGGCCACTTGGTAAGAATCGGCGTAGCGGAACTCGGCAAACTGCCACGCCTCCGGATCGTCGTTTGCGGGGTTCGCGAACCCGATCGACGGGGGGCGTTGGCCCGGCAGCTCGAAGAAGAACCCTTCCAACGGCACCAGCAGGCCCACGCCTCGCGCCTTCACGTACGATTCCTTGAGCGTCCAGAACCGGAGAAAGTCGCGACTCCGCCGGTCGGATGGGGCGCGTTCGACGACCGACGCCTCCGGCGGGGCGAAGAAGCGGCGGGCCAGTTCCACCGCCTTCGGCACCTCGCGCCACTTCTCGATGTCGACTCCCACCTCGGCATCGCGCGTTACCGCGCACACCACCAGCCGGCCGCTGTGTGAAAGGTTGAACCGTGGCGCAACGTCTGCGGGCCGGGCGACGTCAGGCTTGCCGTACGCGTTGGTCGCGAAAACCCAGTCGCGCGGCTCGACCCCCGTGTAGTGCGAAAGCACCGTGCGGGCCAGCGCGCGGGTGCAGCAGTGCCGCTCGCGCCCGCCGGGGAACCGCAGCCGCTGCTCCTGCTCGCGCTCGTCGGCCGACATCAGCGCCCGGTAGCGGTCCACCAGGGCCGGATCGATCGAATCAAGGTCGAGCACCCAGAGGTCGACGTCGAATAGCTCCGGCAGCGATTTCACGTTCTCGCGTGTCCTCGGGGGTCGGTGTGCACAGAACGGTCCCGGAATGCCCGGTTCCCCTTCTTGGTTATCCCAAGCGTCGGGCGTCGGCTTCCAGGGAGCCCAGGGCGGGCGCGGGCTCGAACAAGCGGAGCGCCGGCAAGGCGATGGGAGCCTCCGGCAGCGCCGACCGTTCGAAGGTGAGGCACTCGCGGCCCCGCACCGTGCGGCGCCCCGCCTCCTGGAATCCGGTCTTCAGGAACGCGCGGGCCGAGGCTTCGTTGCCCACCCGGACCACGGCCCGAAGGCGCTCCACCCCGAGGGCCTCCCGAGCCCAGTTGCGGGTTTCGGTGATCAGCCGGGTTCCGAGGCCGCGCCGCCGGCAGGACCGCACGACGTGGAAGCTGATCTCGGCGGTGGCGTCGTCCACGCGGTCGTAGCGGATGACGCCGAGGATGAGTCCGTGGAGGGCCAGCACCCAAATCCGCGCCGAATCGGTCAAAAGCTTTTCGCCGAACCAACGGCGGTGCTCGTCCGGGGGGATGGGATCGGTGGAGTGAGCCGTGGTATGGAGGGAAAGGTCGGGTTTGGTGCGCCACAGGGGCCAACAATCGGTCGGTTCGAGCGGTCGCAGCACGATGTCTTCGGTGGCCAACTCGCCGTCGAGTGCCCGCATGACGGCCACCACCCGCGCCGCCCCCGCCCCGTCGACCAAGTTGCGGGCTGCCTCGATTTGGCGGGCGCGTGCCTCCGCATCGCGGCAGAGGTTCTTCAAGGCCGCGGCCATGCGACTGGTGGTCAGCAGCCGAGCGGGGCCGAGGTCGAGCATGGCGCCGGCCTGGGCCATACTTCGGGCAATGGGGATTTGGCCGGGAGCGGTGGCGGTGACCAGCGCCGGCGTCTGCGTGCAGGCCAATTCCCAGCAGGCGCCGTCGGCGGCGGCGATCGCGACGTCGGCCCAGGCCATCTCTCCCGCCCCATTGGTCGCGTGGTCGATCAGTTCGATTTGGCCGCCACTGTGCCGTGCTCGGGCCCGGAGCGATCCCGTGTGCGGGTTCGAGGCCTCCACCAAGACCCTCGCGCGCAAGCCGGCAATCGGCAGCCGCTCCACCGCGGCCAGCGCCTTCGAACTCAGGTCCATCGGATCGGCGCCGCCGAAGGCAATAAGCACCCGCCGTGCCACCTCGGGTACTTCGGCTCGCAGGGGGCGGTAGCGGATGAACGTTGGGTGGAGCAGGGCGTAGCGGGCGCCCAGCAGGAGCGTGGTATCGCGGCCCACGCATCCGGAATACTGCCGTTCGTCGAATCCGGGACGCTGATTCAGCACGAGATCGGCGTTATAGTGCTCGGCCTCGGCCAAGTCGTCGGCCACCAACAGGCGGCTGCCCGCCGCCCGAATGGCGGTTTGGAAATCGGCGTCGAAATGGCGTCCGGCCACGGCCGTCCACACGGTGCCGGAGGGTCCGGCCTCGGCTCGCATTTGGGCGATGTACCGAAAGGTGATGGCCAGATCGTCGGGATGCGGATGGCGGCGGCCGATGGGGACGAACTCGGCGCCGGTCTCGCGGATCTGCTGCTCAACGGCGGGGCTGGCCACGCTTCCCAGAAACAGCACCCGCCCGCCCCGCGCGCGCCATGCCGCGCCGAGCGCCATCACACGTACCAAATGTCCCGCGCCGAACTGCAGGTCGGCGTCGGCCCGCAGTATCAGCGGCGCACTCCGAGTCATTGCTGGACGAATTCTCCTCGGTCTTTAAGATCGACTCTATCAATAGTATATTCTACGCAAAAGGGGCGGTCCGTGTAAAGAGAAGATTCTTTCAAGCCTCGGCAATTGCGGTTGCGTTGCCATGCTCCGAGGCGTATG
>PWXP01000531.1 GCA_003561895.1 Planctomycetaceae bacterium
ACCGGCAAGTCCTTCATCCGCTCACTCAGCCCCGGCGGCGTCAAGCCCGATCTGACCACCCGCGAGAAGGCTCTGAAGTATTTCAACAGCTTGCCCTGGCGGCGGAATCCCTATTCGGCATGTGGCCGCATCGGCCATGCACTAAACCTGCACATGTCGACCCGCGTCCAAGCGGGTAAGGAACCTATCGACGAGATGTACCACTACGTGAAGGAACTGATTGACGCGCAGTACCAACGCGGCCAAGGCTACTGGGCCGGCCAAGGAGCCAGTAATCGCAACCGCGTTGAGGGCAACATGAAGATACTTTGCACCTATGCGAACGAGGATTGGGAGATACCGGAACCCAAGACGATCATCAATTTCCACCTCGGCCTGGCGACGGAGCGGGCGGGTTTCGAGGGCAGCGGCTGCACGTCTTTCAACCAGATGCATCCCCTGGCCGCCATCCGCCGCAAATATCCGGAGTTGCAGGAATACCGCGGCGAGGAGATCGACCGCTACACGGCCATGACGTTCATGACGTTTCTGTCCAACTGGAATGAGAAGACCAACTTCTACGGCGGGAACTGGCTGGCCAAACACAACAACGGGGTGCCGTTGTTCATGGTCCACCTGATGCTCGATCTGCCCATCATGCGCGTGAGCACCATTTACAACTGGCGGGACACCCCGGTCATTATACGGTACGAGGATGGCAGAATCGAAGTGCAAGAGGTAATTTACACGCGACCGGGCTTCCCGTTCTGGGGGTAATGGAGAAGGAAATCCACACCGATCCATAACTCGCCGAATGACGCGTTCATGTACTACTGGCGCAATAATGCCCTTCTCAGAGATACGAGTAGGGCTGATGATATGGCGTGATTCAAAAGTACGGCCAGGAGCCGGCTCCCGCCTCCCGCCGGCGCAGCGCAAGGAACGCACCGGAAGTACGTGGCGGCAGCCGAAAAGACGGTGAACATGAAACGCCCTCGAAACCAACTTGAACATCCCACCCGCCGGGGCCGTTGTTCCCACCGCACCTGAATAAGGACAACTTCAAGAGGGTAAGCGTTCACGGGGTATACTTCACGCGGCCTGAATTCGCGCTTTTGAGAACGTTTGAAAGCGCAGGGTCAGGAGGGAATCGAGTTCGGCATTGTGCTTCGTCGGCGCGTCAGCAATGCATGTGCTGATGGCTGCCTCGAACGCGGCAAAGTTCTCGTAGTATTTTGCGTTCAGGGTCTTCTTCTTGACGAACTTCCACAACCGCTCGATCAGATTCAGGTTCGGTGAGTACGTCGGCAGGTAAAGCAACTTTTTTGTACCCGACCTACCGGGCGTACCCTACATGTTGTGCCCAAATGGCGGCGTGCAATAGGCGTAGGCCACAAGGGAAACTTTAGCACAGGTTGAAACTCCCGCCCGGATTCAGGGCAATCGCCCGGCCTTCGCAGACGCAACCCCGAGGGCGGGGTGTGTCTGCTTCTCGGCCACGGGAACCGGGCCGGTCGCTTTTGCCGTGGCGGAGCCTCTCGGGGCGAGCGCCGGGAACTGAGCCATCCCGACACCCAGGGGACGTTCCTGTCCTGTAAGCCCCGATTATCCATGTAGGGATGGGACGAGGTCGTGCACGTTCTTCGGCGGGCGGCACGCCGCAGCGGGCCTGTCATGGGCCGGAACCATCCCACGGAGTCTGCGGCCACATGCCGCCGGCCGTTCACGCCACAATTCTGCGCATCTCCTGAATGGAGAGATTCTCCAGCCAATGGGCGCCGACGGCGTAGCACCTCGATCCCACGCGGCGGCACCACACCACCTCGGCCAATCGCGTGATTCTGCCGGGCAGCATGAACCGCGTCCATTCGCCCGGAAAGAGTTGTTCGAAGTGCAGAAAGCCCAGCCCGCCGCGCGATACGTTCGACGTATACACCGGCCAGACCACGGGCGGGCGGGTCAGCGCCGGCAGGGTCGGCAGGGTCGGCAGGCACTGGAGCAACGCCTTTTCGTTATGCCCGCGAAGGTGGTAGCGCGGGTACCGGCGCGCCTCGTGGTATTCGGTCGGCGCCATGCCGCGCTTCGGAAAGTCCGCCAACAGCCATTCCGGCAGGACTACCGGGCAGGGTACCGCGGCCATTCTCGCCCCTAGCGCTTCCTCGTAACGACTGACTTCCAGCATTGCATTAGTTCCTCGTCGAAGCGTTTCCCCGTTTCACAGTCGAGTTGCGCCAGGATAGTGTTCTCGTCGAGGGGCGCCTGGTTCGAACGATGGCGTCTGAACCCGTCGAACCCATTGACGATCGCGCACATCCGCGCCCAGGGATGGATTTCTCTTCCCGCGAGCCCGACCGGATATCCATTGCCGTCGTGCCGTTCGTGATGCTGGTAGACCATCATCAGCGCATCCCACGGAAAGTCGGCCCGCCGGCACAGCGCTTGGAAGCCACGCGTCGGGTGCTCCCGGATCGCGTCGCGATTGGCCCGCCCGCCGGGGCTGCGCTCCTGGGGGGGCTTGTTCTGAACTAGCCGCTTGCCGAAGTCGTGCAGCAGCGCTCCCTGGGCGATGGCCGCCAGTTCCCGCCGTCCGCCGGTCCCCATCTCGGTCGCCAGCAGCAGCGAGCACGTGGCGACGTTCGTCGCATGCGTGAAGCAGGAGGCGTCGTTCGCCATCGCGCTGGAAAGATCAGTGAACCGGACTCCGGAGCCCCGGACGATGTCCGTCAAGCCGGTCCCGAAGTCGTGGCACACGGGCACAATGCGATCGACACTGTTGTGGCGGAACGCTTCGTGGAAGGGTCGCTTCATCGCGTCGCGAAGCAGGGCGAACCGTGCCGCGGGCACCCGGCTTTCGTCCCGGACAATCTTTTCGATAAACCATTCGCGCAGTCGTCCCGCCTCGTCGGCCGCCACGTAGACCGCGTCGACGCCCCGCATTAGCAACTGGTCGATGTCCTTGCTCCGGAGCGGCCGGTCCTTGGCCAGAAGCAGGATGGCCTGTCCCTCCTCGGTCCGCCTATACACGTCCACCGGCAGATGTTCCCCGGCGGGCAGGGTGCGAACCGCCACTGGGACCAGCGACCGCGTGTCAGTGGGCTGGCAGGAAACGGTCATTTGCAGCAGTTTCCGAAGCTTCGTGAATTTCCCGGCGCGGCCATTCACCACCGGCGTGCTCACTCGGCCGCCGCACGGCGGAGGCGCGACCCGCGCTTTGCCCCCAACGGGCAATTCTTCACTGAAACTCTAGCACGGGTTGAAAGTCCCGCCTGGATTCAGGGCAATCGCCCGGCCTTCGGAGATGCAACCCCGATGGGGCTGCATGTGCTTCTCGGCCACGGGAACCGGGCCGGTCGCTTTTGCCGTGGCGGAACGTCTTGAGGCGCGTGCCGGGAACTGAGCCTTCCCGACACACAAGGGACGTTCTTGTCGTGCAGGGTCTACGCTCCGGAGCCTTGCCCGGATTATTTGTGACGATGTAGGGTGGTGACAAGCAAGCCGGGGGCGTGGTGGGACTTCGGTCGCTCAGGCGGCCTCGCTGCCGGCGCACGGTGTGTCAACCAGCGAGGCATGGCTTGCGCAGTCCCACCAAGAACTTACGCGACCTC
>PWXP01000459.1 GCA_003561895.1 Planctomycetaceae bacterium
ACCCGGCGGCCCGAAGCTTCGACGCCAGGGCCAGGTAGTCGTGCAGCCGGGCCTTGTCGAAGTAGGCGATGAACACCTCGGCGGGCGTGCCCACCCGCTCGACCATGCCCAGCTCTTCCATTGCCGCCAGCAGCCGGTCCAGCCCGAGCGACGCCCCCACGCCGGGCAGTTCCTGCTTCGTGTAGAGTGCCGCCAGGTTGTCGTACCGGCCGCCGGAGCAGACGCTGCCGATGTCCGGCAGGTCGTCCAGAAAGGTCTCGAACACGGTGCCGGTGTAATAGTCGAGCCCGCGGGCGATGGATACGTCGATGGCCAGCCGCGGCTCGGGCACGCCGGCGGCGGCCGTGCCGGCGGCCAGCTCGGCCAGTCGGGCGGCGCCCTCCCGGCCGGTCGCGCTGCCGGCCACCAGGGGCTCGACCTGCCGGAGCACGTCGTCGCGCGTTCCGGAAATGCCGGCCAACTCGAGGACCCGTTCCGCCTGGGCTTCCGTGGCGCCGCAGGTTTCGGTCATTTCGCGGGCGACCTTTTCGGGCCCGATCTTCGCCAGTTTATCGAGCGCGCGGAGCACGCCGGCCGCCTTCTCACCCAGGCCCAGCTTCTCCAGCAGGCCGGTGAGCACCATGCGGTTGTTAATTCGGATACAGAACCGCTCGAAGCCGAGGGCCCGGAACAGGTCGTGGATGACCAGGGCGGTTTCGATGTCGGCGGCGGTGGAGCGGGTGCCGATGGTGTCGAAGTCGCACTGCATGAACTCGCGGTACCGGCCGCGCTGGGTGTTCTCGCCGCGCCACACGGCGGCAATGTGGTAGCGCTTCAGGGGCGTGCCCAGCGCGGCGATGTGCTGGGCGGCGAATCGGGCCAGGGGCACGGTCAGGTCGAATCGCAACCCCACCCAGCGGCCCCCGTGGTCCTGGAACTTGTAGAGCTGCTTGTCGCTCTCTTCGCCCCCTTTGCCCTCGAGAATCTCGAGGTACTCCAGCGCCGGTGTGTCGATCGGGCTGAAACCGTAGGAGCGGTACACGCGGCGCGCGGTGTCTACCAGGCGCTCGCGCGGAATCATAGCCTCGGGCGGATAGTCGCGGAATCCTTTGAGGGTGCGGGGCGATATCATGGGTTTCGGTCAGGCCGTGGGGCGACGTCAACTCGGTTTCGGGCTGCGGAACGATCCGCCCTTGCGCGGGCCGAGCACGGCCTCGGCGTATTCCTCCACTTGCTCGGGCGTTTCCCAGTAGTGGTCGTACACCCAGTCGTCCTCGTACTCGCAGTTCGTGGTGGTATAGTCGCGGCAGATCTGCGGCCGCACTTCGTATACTTCGCACCGGTTGTCGTCGCGCAGGTGCTTGCACTTGTTGTGCACCAGCAGGTACCACGCCTCATCCTCGACGAACACCGTCGCTCGGCTGTGCATAAGGTACCAGCGGATGTAATCGAATTCGGACCACGTCGAGGGCGCTTCGATGGGCAGGGCGAAGTAGCGGCAGCACTTCGCCGGGCAATACGTACACAGCACCGCGCCCGGCTCCAGATCCTCGCGGTGCGGTCGCGGCGGCTTGGCGCGGGCAGTGGCAGCACAGGCAGACATTCGGCTCGTTCCGGGGGTGGCGGGCGGATGGCGCCGGCGGGCGCGGAATCCCCTATGATACCGGCTCCCGCCGGCCGTGGCAAGCGCCCGCTGCGTCGTAGCGAAGCGACGCGCACCACCGGCCGGGCGCGTCCCGCTGGAGCGACGGTCGGCTTCGCAACGTCGCCCTACGGTTACGCCCTACGAGGGGCCGTCCAGCGTCGCCCAGGCCATCGCCAGGCTGACCGCGTTCAGTGCCGCGTGGACGACCACGCAGGGGACCAGCCGGTGGGTTCGGGCATAAAGTACTCCCAGGCCCAGGGCGAGGAAGAACAGTGGGAGGGGGTCGGGGGCCACATGCTGCGGCACCAAAAGGTAGGCGGCAATCTGGAGGGCGTACACCGGCCCCAGCAGCCCCACCACCGCCCACAGGCCCAGCCGCAGGTCGGCGGCCAGCTTGCCCCTGACCAGCCCCAGGTCGGCCGCAGTGGCGCCGGTCCGGACCCTCAACCAGAGCGCGGCGAACCCGGTCAACAGCGTAAAAACGGCCGCGTTGGCTAACATCAGCGCCACCAGAAACTCGCCGTGCCGGCGCGGCTGGGCCACGCGAAAATGCATCGCCGCAAACAGCAAGGCGGTCAAGAAAATGGGGCCGGAGGCGCCGGGCAACCAACGGCGAAGGCCGGGCAAAAACGGCAGCCACCGCTCCGCCACCGACTCCAGCCACCCTTGCAGCACCACCCGGAACAGGAACTCCTCGGCCATCGGCGCCACGACCGCCACCGCAATCACACACAGCACGAGAACCGGCGCGCCGCCCAGCATCATGGCCTCGAGAACCGGGTGCGGGCCGACAACGTCTTCCGCCGGAAGCGGCTCGATCAGTTCCGGCGCCAGCACCCGGTGAACGCCCTCCCATGCCACGAGGGAAAGGGCGATGAACGCCAGCAGCACCACCAGCACGTCGGACCCTTTCCAGGGCACGCGCCGGCGGGGTTCCTGCGGCAGGATCTCTCCCGGCGGGCGCCGAGCGAGCACCGCAACCCAGAACAAAAGCGACGCGCAACACGCCAACACAATCAGCGCAACCGCCAACGGCGCGGCTGGCGTATCGGCTTGGGCAATTGGCATAGGCGGCATGGGCGCTGATTCGGCGTGTTCATTCCGCGCCGCGCGGCCGGCCGGCGCCGGCCGGCCGCGTTACGCGGGTTCGTCCACGATCACTTCGTCCTCCGGGTCGAACTCCGGCACGCACACGATCAGCACCGTCAGGTTCCCGACGGCGCGGTGCCTCACACCCGGCGGAATAAACACGCAGAACCCCGGTCGGACCGGCAGCAGGTCGCCGTCGAGCTGCATCTGCGCGCCCGGCTCGCAGTCGAGCACGTAATACGTTTCCCTCAGCCGGCGGTGATAGTGCAGCTTCGCGTCGCGCGTGATCTGTGTGCGATGCAGCGTGCCGGGGAACTCGGCCACGTCGGCCAGGGCCCTGCGCGCGATTCCACAAGGACATTCGTTCCCCGGCAGGGCGTCGAAATCGACCACTCGGTATCGTTTCGGTTCGGATGTCATGACCTTAGAAGCCGATGCCGATCGAGATGCCCGAACCCCGGTAGTAGAACCCGCTGCGCGGCGGGTAGTAGTACGGGCGCGGATAGACCGGCGCGGGAACGAACACGGGCGGAGCGTAATAGTGCCGCACCACCGGCGGCGGATACACCGGTCGGGGGGCATAACGCGGCGGGCGCGCGTAGCGGTGGCTCCTGGGCGGGCCGCCGCGATAATGCCGCGGCCGATGGGCCTGCGCTTCAGTGGCCCCGAAGGCCAACACGCCAACCACCGCCAACGCAAGTACGATACGTCTCATAGCATTTCTCCTGTTTCCGAAGGGGGAGGGGGGGGACTTCTTGCAGACAGAACGATCAGCATTTCGCGTGCCAATGCCGCCTCCCCAAGCGAAAAAACATGCAACCGTTCACGGGGCGACGACGTAGTTTTTCTCCGCGGTATGCGAAGGG
>PWXP01000129.1 GCA_003561895.1 Planctomycetaceae bacterium
AGGAAGCCGTCGAGGTCGCCCGGCGCGAGGGCTACCCCGTGGTGCTGAAAATCCACTCGCCCGACATCACGCACAAGACCGACGTGGGCGGGGTGATCCTCAGTCTCGGCAACGACGAGGCGGTCAACAAGGCCTGGGACCGCATGATGCAAACGGCCGCCGAGCGCCGCCCCGACGCCGACATCCGCGGCGCGACCATTCAGAAAATGGTGACCTATCCGAATAGTTTCGAGTTGATCCTGGGAACCACGAAGGACCCCATTTTCGGATCGGTCCTGATGGTGGGCATGGGCGGCACGGCCGCCGAGGTATTCCGCGACCGGGCCCTGGCCCTGCCGCCGCTGAGCGAATCGCTGGCGCGGCGCATGTTGAAATCGCTCAAATCGTGGCCGCTGTTGCAGGGATACCGCGGCCGGCCCGGAGCAAACATCGACCGGCTCATCGAAATCCTCATGCGGTTCTCCTACCTCGTGGCCGATTATCCCGAAATCAAGGAACTCGACATCAATCCCCTCCTGGTGACGCCCGAGGAAGTGGTCGCGCTGGACGCCCGCGTGATCATCGACCGCGACGTGGTGGTGCACACGGTCCGCCCGTACGCCCACCTGGCCATTCGCCCCTACCCGGAAGAGTTCGTCACCCACCGGAAAATGAAGGACGGCACGCCGGTCATCCTGCGGCCGATCAAGCCCGAGGACGAGCCGATGTGGCACGAGTTGCTGGCAAGCTGCTCGACGCAGTCGATCTGGTTCCGGTTCAGCTACCTCTTCAAGCAAACGACCCACGAAATGGCCAGCCGATACTGCTTCATCGACTACGACCGCGAGATGGGTATTGTGGCCGAGGTCGAGGAGGAGGGCGAGCGGAAGCTGATCGGGGTGGGCCGGCTGGTGGCCGACGTCGAGCACGACACCGCGGAATACGCCGTCATCGTGGTCGACCGCTGGCACGGGCACGGGCTGGGGGGCCTGCTGACCGACTACTGCCTCGAAGTGGCCCGCCGCTGGGGCGTCAAACGCGTGGTCGCCGAAACCTCCAAAGACAACACCCGCATGATCGCCACCTTTCGCAACCGCGGCTTCGAACTGAACGACGAGGCCGAGGAGGACGTGGTGCTGGTGAGCAAGAGCGTGAGCTGACCACCGGGTTACTTCAGGGCGATGGTGCGGGCCAGCGGGCGCAGCACCTGCTCGATCACGTGGGTATCCAGCATCTCCTGGCACACCTCGTCGAGCCGGTCCATCGTCTCGGCATAGGTGTGGTCCGGGCCGAGGCTGCCGTACTGCCGGGCCGTTACATACACGCTCAATTGCTCTTCCGGATAATCGCCGGTGCGAACCTGGTACGCGTTGGTTCGGCTCTCCACGCTCACCCGGAACTGCAGTCGGCACTCGGCGTCCAGCGCAATGGTGATCATCGGCTCATGGCTTATGACTGTCGCCTCCGGTATCTCGGCGATGCGCTCCATGGCGGGATTCACCCCCAGCGCCTCGACCAGCAATTGGTTGTGGTTCCCGCGATATGTGAAGTCGAAGCCGTAGAGCAGGTCCAGGGCCTCGCAGTCCAGCGGGCTGACCGAGAGCATGTACGGCGCCATTTCCAGGACCAGTTTGTGCTGGTTGAGCGCGTCGGTCACCGCGTCCGGGTTGACCTGGCCGGAGCACACCCGGCGCGGCTCGATGGTGCACCAGCGATAGCTGCCCTGATCTTTGTCCTCTTCCAGGACGAAATCCCCCCGATCGCGGCTGTAGAAATTGCGCATGGTGGGATACGTCTTCTGAATCCGCTCAAAAAAGTGCAGGACGGTTTCTCGGCTGGTGGGCAACTCCATTTCCGTGCCGAGGTTCATGTTCACGTAGAAATCGTCGCACAGCGAGCTGTATAGGTTCATTGAGCGAGTACCTCCCCGAGGACTGCGCGGAGGATATTGAGGTTGCGCGACCCGCGCGTTCTAATGGACGGGAAGCGTCCCGGGAATCCGTGGGGCCCAAGTGCCCCCCTGGGCGGCGTCCGGCGGACCGTTCGGGGTTCGCTCCCCAACAACTTGTAGTATAGAGTAGGCTCGGCCGGATTGTAAAGGGAAGGGAATTGCGATGCCCACGCCCCGTGCTCTCCTCCGTCGCATGGTCTTTCCCACCGACCTCGGGTGGATGGCCGTCGCCGGAGCGGACGACGTGCTTTGGCGGCTCGTGTTCGGGCACCGCTCGGCGTCGGCGGCCGAGCGGGCCCTGGGCCCCCACTGGCTGGAACGCTCCCGTTCGGCGGCCTGGAACGCCCGGTTGCAGCGCCTGCTCCAGCAGTATGCCGCCGGTCATTACGTCGACCTCGACGAGGTACCGGTGGAATGGGGCCCCTCGAGCGAGTTCGCCCGCCGCGTCTTGCAAGCCCTGCGCCGCCTCGGCTACGGCCACACCACCACCTATGCCGCCTTGGCGGCCGAAGCCGGTTCGCCGAGGGCCGCCCGGGCGGTGGGCAACCGGATGGCCGCCAACCCCGTACCCCTGGTCGTCCCCTGCCACCGCGTGGTATGTTGCCATAATAATATCGGTGCCTACTCGGCCCCTGGCGGGGCCGCCATGAAACGCCGACTGCTGGATATGGAGCAAAAAAGGATGCCAATATGCCGCAACCTCTGAACCGCTACAGCCGCACCGTCACCCAGAACGAGTCGGTAGGCGGGCCGCAGGCCATGCTGTACGCCGTGGGGCTGACCGACGCCGACTTCGAAAAGCCGCAGGCGGGCATCGCCAGCGTCTGGTACGAAGGCAACCCGTGCAACATGCACCTGGCCGACCTGGCCGCGAAGGTCAAGCAGGGCGTGGTCGAGGCCGGGCTGGTGGGCATGCGGTTCAACACCATCGGGGTGAGCGACGCCATTTCGATGGGCAACGACGGCATGAGCTATTCGCTCCAGTCGCGCGAGATCATCGCCGACTCGATCGAAACGGTCATGGCCGCCCAGTGGTACGACGCCCTGGTGGCCCTGCCCGGCTGCGATAAGAACATGCCCGGCTGCCTCATGGCCATGAGCCGGCTCAATCGCCCCGCGCTGATGATCTACGGCGGCACCATCCGCGCCGGCTGCGTCGAGGGCAAGCCGGTCGACATCGTCAGCGCGTTGGAATCGTACGGGCAGCTTATGGCCGGCCGCATCACCAAGGAGCAGCGGCAGGCGATCATCCGCGGCGCGTGCCCGGGCCCCGGCGCCTGCGGCGGCATGTACACGGCCAACACCATGGCGTCGGCCATCGAGGTGATGGGCATGTCGCTACCCTACAGCGCCAGCACCCCCGCCGAAGACCCCGCCAAGATCGACGAATGCCTCCGCGCCGGGCCGGCCGTTCGCAACCTGCTGGAACTCGATCTGAAGCCGCGCGACATCATGACCCGCGAGGCGTTCGAAAACGCCCTGGTCCTCATCATGGTGCTGGGCGGCTCGACCAATGCGGTGATGCACCTGATTGCCATGGCCCGCGCGGTCGACGTGCCGCTGGCGCTGGACGACTTCCAGCGCACCGCCGACCGCGTGCCGCTTCTGGCCGATCTTCGTCCCAGCGGGCGTTACGTGCAGGAAG
>PWXP01000569.1 GCA_003561895.1 Planctomycetaceae bacterium
AAGGAAGCACCAAATCAGGAGAGCCACCGATGGCCAAGTGTAAACGATCGAAGGGACGACCGCAACCGAAGCACAAGAAATCGAAGAAATCGCAGCACGACAAACGCAAGCGACTGGACCGACGCGAGGACCGAAAAGCAGCAGCTCGGCACGCTACAGCTTCTCACGATACTGAGATCTGAAGCGAAAAAAAGGAACGTGGGTTTCCCAACTACCTTTCACACTGAGGTGAAATGCGATCACCCAGCGATTATACCAAGCGGCTTCGGGCAATGCACGGAATTTGCCGCTGTTGGCAAAACTTTGCGTTAGGGGCAGCAGGCCCCTATGCGGTGGCGCTTTTTCTGGGGAAGCGCGGCATTCAGGGGGTCTTGTGGCGGCCAAGGCCGGCGCCTCGCCTTGACACCGGAGGCGCCCCTGCCCGAAACTGAACGGTGTGGTATGGTATCGGCGAACGCTCCACGGCTTAGGAAGGCACCGGCAATGGTTTCTGTTACGGTAAAGGCAATCAGGGTGGCACTGCTGCCGGCACTTTTTCTGGCTACTGCGGCGGTGCCCCGTCCCGGCATGGGGCTGCCCCCCGCTCATGAGCGGGCACCCAATATCGTCCTCATCGTGGCCGACGACCTCGGGTACTCCGATCTGAGTTGCTTCGGGAGCGAGATCTCGACGCCCAACATCGACCGGCTGGCGCGGGATGGCCTGCGGTTTACGCAGTTTTACAACTGCGGGCAGGACTCGCCCAGCCGGGCGGCGCTGCTGACCGGCCTGTACCCGCACCAGGTGGGCGTGGGGCACTCGACCACCGATTACCGCCAACCCGGCTACCGCGGCAACCTCAGCCGCGACGCCGCCACCCTGGCCGAGCTGCTGCAAGAGGGCGGCTACCAGACCATGATGGTGGGCAAATGGCACCTGACGCGGCACGTGGCGCCGGAGGGGCCGAAGCACACCTGGCCGGTCAACCGCGGCTTTCAGCACTTCTACGGGACGATCCATGGGGCGGGCAGCTATTTCGCGCCGATCACGCTGTGCCGCGACGCCCACTTCGTCGAGGAAAAGGACCCCGACTTCTACTACACCGACCGTATCGCCCAACATGCGGGCCGATTCATCGAGCAGGCCGCCCGGGGCAAAAGACCTTTCTTCCTGTACGTCGGGTTTACCGCGCCCCACTGGCCGCTGCACGCGCCGGCCGAGGCGGTCGGCCGTCAGCGGGCCCGGTACGCCGCCGGCTGGGAGCAGGTGCGCAAGGACCGCTTCCGGCGCATGCAGCGTCTGGGCATCGTCAAGCCGCAGTGGGAACTCGCGCCGCTGGACGAACGCGTCGGCCCGTGGGAAACCAACCCGCTGCGCGCCTGGCAGCAGCGGCGGATGGAGGTGTACGCCGCCCAGGTGGACCTGATGGACCGTGCGGTGGGCGGCATTGTCGAAAGCCTCCGCCAGATGGGCGCCGAGCAGAACACGCTCGTGATGTTCCTTTCCGACAACGGCGCGTCGGCCGAAGAGATCATGCCGAACTGGCGGGGCACGGGAATTCCCGAGCAAACCCGGGCCGGGCGGACCGTGCAGGTGGGCAACCGGCCGGACGTCCTCCCCGGCGGGGAAGACACGTACCAGAGCTACGGCATCGCGTGGGCGAACGTTAGCAACACGCCGTTCCGGCTTTCCAAGGGCCACGTACACGAGGGCGGCATCGCCACTCCGCTGATCGTCCGCTGGCCGGAAGTTTTCCGCCAAGGCGGGCGGACGACCGATCAGGTCGGCCACGTAATCGACATTGTGCCCACCTGCCTGGAAGCGGCCCGAATCCGTTATCCCTCGACGTATCGAGGCCGCGACCTTCCGCCGCTGGAGGGCCGCAGCCTGCTGCCCATCCTCCAGGGCAAAACGCGCCCGGACGCCAGGCTGTACTGGGAGCACGCGGGCAACCGGGCGGTGCGGGAGGGAAGGTGGAAGCTGGTCGCCCGGCACGAAGGCCCGTGGGAACTGTACGATATGGAGGCCGACCGGACCGAAACGACCGATCTGGCCTCGCGGTTTCCCGACGCCGTGCGCCGCGTTTCCGAAAGCTACACGGCCTGGGCGAGGCGCACCAACGTGCTTCCCTGGCGCGAATAACTCGGGCTTTAGAATCAGGGCATGAACGCGATTGGTCTCGTTTTCGACTGCCTGCACGCGGGCTTTCTCGGTCCCTACGGGAACACGTGGGTTCACACGCCGGCGTTGAACCGGCTGGCCAGCCAGGCGTTCACCTTCGACTGCGCCCTGGCCGACTCGCCGCAGATCGACGTGGCCTGCCGGTCGTACTGGCGAACGACGCACGCCCTGGCGGCCGACGGCGGCGGAGAGGAGGCGCTGCTGCCTGCTCGGCTCCGCGCGGGTGGGCTCACTCCCGTGCTAATGACCGACGACCGGCTCGTTGCCGAGCATCCGCTGGCCGACGCGTTCGATGAGGTGGTTGTGATCGAGTGCCGGGGGTCACCGCGGGTGGCGGAGGAACTGGAGCAGACGCATTTCGCCTGGTGCTTCGCCAGGCTGGTCGAATGGCTTGATGAGGCGCCCGACGGCTATTTCCTCTGGTGCCACTTGGGCGGATTGGGGGCAGTATGGGACGCGCCGTTGGAGTATCGCGAGGCGTACCGCGAACCCGGCGATCCCGCACCGTTCCCCGGTGCCGAGCCGCCGGAACGGCTGCTTCCGGCCGACTGCGATCCCGACGAGGTGTTGGGGCTGGTGCATGCGTACGCGGGCCAGGTCTCGCTGCTCGACGCGTGCCTGGGCGGCCTGCTGAGTCTGCTGGGCGATCGGACGGCACTGTTGGCCGTGGCTGGGGCGCGGGGCTTTCCGCTGGGCGAGCACCGCCGGGTGGGGCCGTGCGACCTTGCACTGTACGGCGAACTGGTCCACGTGCCGATGTTCCTCCGCTTGCCCGATGGTCGCGGGGCTTCCGCGCGGAGCCATGCCCTGGTGCAGCCGGCCGACCTCTCGGCGACGCTGTTGGAGGCGTTGGGCATCGAGTCCGTCCCATCGGGGTATGCCGCGAGCCTGCTGCCGGTCATCCGTGGCGAACAGGAGGAAGTACGCGACTGCGCGGTGGTTGTCGGCGCGGGGGCGGAGCGGGCCATTCGTACGCCGGCGTGGTATCTGCGCGGAACCGACCCCCCCGAACTGTTCGTCAAGCCCGACGACCGTTGGGAGGCGAACAACGTGGCGAGCCGGTGCGGGGAGATTGCCGAACAGCTCGCCATCGTTCTTTCCCAGATATGCCAAAGCCCCGAAGCCTTTCACAGTACGCATTCACCGCAGATTCCTGAAGTTCTCCTGACTGGGCTGGAATAGGCGCAAATATCGGTGTAGGTTTTTTTGGGTAGGCTCGGCTATAATCCGCCGGCCTTTCTGCGTGCGGTCGGACGCCGTGCAGCAACGGGCTTGCAGCGGCGGTGCCGGCCCCTGTTGGAGTTGACGCTTTAGCGTGCGAATCCGGGATAGGCGCTATCCGGCACGCTAAAGCGTGAACTCCCACGGGGCTACGCGCGAGCTGACCGGCACGCTAAAGCGTGAACTCC
>PWXP01000281.1 GCA_003561895.1 Planctomycetaceae bacterium
CGACGTGGGCAGCGTGCGGGCGGCCGTCGAGGCGGGCGCCAACGCGGCCGCCCAGGTGGGCGAACTGGTGGGCAGCCACATCATCCCGCGGCCCGCCGAGGGCGTGATCGAAGCGTACCTGTCGTAGGCCCGGCCGGCGCCCCGCGTAACGGCCAGCGGCGCCGCGCGCCGCGCTGGCGGCAGCGCCCGCCGGCTACGCCCGCACGCCGCCGCGCGGCATCCGCCCGCCGGCCCGAATCGCACGGAGGAACCAAGCCATGAAGATCCTCGTAGCCAACCTCGGCTCGACCAGCTTCAAGTACCGGCTGCTCGACATGGGCGGCGAGCGCCAGATTGCGCGCGGCGGCATCGAGCGGATCGGCTCGCCGGAAAGCCGGTGCACCGTCGAAATCGGCGATGCCCGGCAGGAGCGGGTGCTCCGGGTGCCCGATCACGCGGAGGCGGTCCGCCAGTGCCTCGCGCAACTGACCGACCCCGAGCACGGCTGCCTGAAGGCGGCGTCGGAAGTGTCGGCCATCGGGTTCAAGGCGGTGCACGGGGGCCGCATCAGCGGGGTGCAGCGGGTGACCCCCGACGTGCTGGCGGCCATGGAGGAGATGAGTGCCGTGGCGCCGGCGCACAATCCGCCGTACATCGCCGCCATGCGCCAACTCAGCGAGCAGTTGCCCCAGATGCCGCTGGTGGCCGCGTTCGAAACGCACTTCCACCAGACCATCGCCCCGGCCAACCAGCACTTCGCCGTGCCGCACGAGTGGGCCGAGCAGCACCACGTCCGCCGGTTCGGCTTCCACGGCGCCAGCCACCGGTACATAGCCACGCGGGCGGCCGAACTGCTGGGCGACGGCGACCTGCGCGTCATCTCGCTCCACCTGGGCGGCTCCAGTTCGCTGTGCGCCATCCGTGGCGGCCGGAGCGCGGCCACCAGCATGACGTTTAGTGCCCAAAGCGGGCTGCCGCAGAACAACCGGGTGGGCGACTTCGACCCGTTCGCCATCCCCGTGGTGATGCAGCAAACCGGCATGTCGTTGACCGAGGTGCTCGACACGCTGGCCAACCGCAGCGGCCTGCTGGGGCTCAGCGGCCTCAGCGGCGACGTGCGCGACCTGACCGAGGCCGCCGAGCAGGGCCACGAGCGCGCCCGGCTGGCCCTCGACGTGTACGTGGCCGACATCCGCCGGTACCTGGGCGCGTACCTGGTCGAACTGGGCGGCGCCGAGGCGCTGGTGTTCACCGGCGGCATCGGCGAGAACCAGCCGGGCATCCGCGCAGCGGTGTGCCGAAGCCTGGAGGAGTTGGGCATCGCGATCGATTCCGAGCGAAACGAAAATGCCCGCGGCGAGGCAAAAATCCACGCCCCGGAAAGCCGGGTGCAGATATGGACCCTGCCCACCAACGAAGAGTTGATTGTCGCACGACTGGCCAAGCAGTTGCTGGAGGGATGAACCCATGCTCCTTGCCAAAGTAACCGGCTCGCTGGTGTCGACCCAAAAGGTCGGTTCCATGACGGGCCACAAGCTGCTGCTGGTCGAGCCGTTCCGGGTCGATCTGGAGCACGGCTGCCTGGCCGGTTCGGGCCGGTCGCTGGTGGCCGTCGATACGGTGGGGGCCGGCGAGGGCGAATACGTGCTGCTCCCCCAGGGCTCCAGCGCCCGGCTGACGCCCGGCACGAAGAACCTGCCGGTCGACACGGTGGTGGTCGGCATCATCGACTCGGTGCACGTGGAGCACCGGTGCGTTTACGAGAAGACAGACTAACCTCAATATGGGGCATTGACCATGCAAATCGATGAAACTCTGGTTCGCAATGTCGTGGAGCAGGTGGTTGCCCGGCTGAAGTCGAACGGGCAGCCGACCGCCCCGGCGCCGGCGCCCCGCGTGGGGCCGGTGGGCGGCGGGTATCAGGGACGTTTCGGGCAGTTCACCTGCGTCGACGAGGCCGTAGCCGCCGCCGACGAGGCGTTCGACCGCCTCTCGGAGCGGACGCTCGTCGACCGCCAACGCATGCTGGAACACATCCGGCGCATCTGCCGCGAGCAGTACGTCGAGCTGGGCACCATGGAAATGGAAGAGACCAAGATCGGCCGCCTCGACCACAAGCTCGAAAAGCAGCAGGGCGTGGCCGAAACGCTCGGCGTCGACTTCCTCCGCAGCGAAGTCTACAGCGGCGACCACGGCCTGGCCGTCATCGAGCGGGCGCCGTTCGGCGTGATCGGCGTCATCACCCCGGTAACCCACTCGCTGCCCACGCTCACGTGCAACGCCATCCAGATGATTGCCGCGGGCAACACGCTGGTGGTGAACCCGCATCCCGGCGGCCGCCGCGTGGCCGCCGAGGGCGTGCGCCGCTACAACGAGGCGATCTACCGCGATTGCGGCATCGACAACCTGATATGCGTGGTCACCGAGCCCACGCTGGAGACGGCCAACCAATTGTTCACGCATCACGACGTCGCGCTGTTGAGCATCACCGGCGGACCGGGGGTGGCGAAGGCGGCCATGCAGCAGGCGAAGCGGGCGATGGTGGCCGGGCCGGGGAATCCGCCCGTGGTAGTCGACGAAACGGCCGACCTCGACCGCGCGGCCCGCTGCATCATCTTTGGCGCGGCCTACGACAACAACCTGCTGTGCATTGGGGAGAAGCAGGTGTTCGTGGTCGAGCGGGTGTTCGACGCCATGATGGCGGCCATGGAGCGGGCCGGCGCCGTCCGGCTGAATGCGGCCGAGGTAGACAAACTCACCCGCGCGGCTATCGTGCCGCCCAGCGCCGAAACCCACGGCCACGCGGTGGCGCGGAAGGAGTTCATCGGCCGCGATGCGGCCGAGCTGGCCCGCGCCGCCGGAAAGACCATCCCCGAAAAGACGGAACTGGTGTTCGGCGAAACCGACGAGGCGAACCTGTTCGTCGCGGCCGAGCAGATGATGCCCTTCCTGCCGTTCGTCCGGGCCCGCGACGTCGATCACGCCATCGACATGGCCGTCCGCAGCGAGCACGGCTTCCGTCACACGGCGGTGATCCACTCGCACGACGTAACCCGCATGACCCGCATGGGGAAGCGGGTGGACACCACACTGTTCATCAAGAACGGGTCGAGCCTGGCCGGGCTGGGCAACGGTGGCGAGGGGTACGGCTCGTATTCCATCGCCGGGCTCACCGGGGAAGGCGTCACCACGCCGCTCACCTATACCCGCGAGCGGCGGTGCACCATGGTCGACAACCTGCGCATCCTTGGGAAATAGCGAATGTACTTCGGACGCGTCGTCGGACAGGCCACCGCCACGGTGAAGCACCGCTCGATGAAGGGCGCGAAGCTGCTGCTGGTTATGGCGCTGCAAAGCGACGGCTCCATTGAAGGCGACCCCGTGCTGGCCGTCGACACCCTCGGCGCCGGCTGGGGCGAGACGGTGATGATTACCAGCGACGGGATCGGCACGCGGGAATTGCTGGGCGACAACACCTCGCCGGTGCGGTGGTCGGTGTTGGGGATTGTAGACACATGAGCCACACGGCGGTTGATATCGAACGCATCGTTCGGGAGGTGCTGGCCGAATTGGGCGCGGCGCCGGCC
>PWXP01000548.1 GCA_003561895.1 Planctomycetaceae bacterium
CTATACTCGCCGCGTGCCGTTTTTGCGCTTTTGTAGGATGGACATTCTTGTCCGTCTTCGCTATGACGGGCTCGAAAGCCCATCCTACGGAAATGCGCAGTTTTAGCCCGCGGCGAGTATACCCAGATAGGGCTCACCGGTACGCGCCCGGCAGCAACGGCGAGATCGGGGCGCCTTGCGGACTGCCCCGCCCTTCATCCTTGTTGCGGGTCGTGCGATGGATGTGACCCCGGGTATCTTTCTCTTCGACCGGCGCCACCAGCCACATCTTCACGTACACGCGACGCACCGGCTGGAACTGGTACGTCTTCGTCCTGAGTTCTTCCGCCAGTTGCTCCAACTGCGAGTCGATCCAGCTCGACGTGTGGCAGGATCTTAGCAGCCAAGCCGGCGGTGAGCCGACGCAGCCGCCGTGGCATTGAGCGAAGTGATATGCCCCATGGGTAGACCCGCGCGGCATCGTGTCCAGACCACCCAACCTACACGTAAGGGAGACAGGAAGTTCCATGGCTTTCAACCGGTACCGTGCGTTGACCATCTTCGTCGTGGGGCTTTTTGCACCCGCACTCCTGCCCGGATGCGGCGGGTCCGACGTGGACCGGGTCGGCGTGTCCGGCACCGTGACACTCGACGGCCGGCCGCTCGAAAGCGGGGCCATCCTGCTCCGCCCGAAGGGTGCGGACCCCTCGGCCGGCACCCAGATTGAGGGCGGCCGGTTCACCATCGCGCGGCGCGACGGCCCCAGCCCGGGCGACTACCGCGTCGATATCCGCTCCTTCCGCGACACCGGCCGGATGATCCCCGACGACGGGGTGGGCCGGTTCATGGCGGCGCTGCGGGAGGCGGGCCTCGACGAGAATACGCTAGTTCAACCCATCGGGTTCCGGAAACATGCCGGGCGGCGGCGCCGGCAGATCGACGTTGATCGTGATGTCCGCCGCCTCCTTCAGCCGCTCAAGGAACTCGTCCTGTTTGACCTGGGCTCGCTGCTGTTCGAGCTGCTGCTTGATGTCCTCCTCCACTTCGGCATACTCGGTCTGCTCCGCATCACGGCGCTCTTCGAGCTTGATGATGTGGTAGCCGAATGGGGTTTCAACGGGGGCTGAGACTTCGCCGGTCTCCATGGCGAAGGCCTGGCGGGCGAAGGGCTCCACCATCTGATCTTCGCTGAAGAACCCCAGGTCGCCGCCCTCCTGACCGGAAGGGCACGCCGAGTGCTCTCGCGCCAACGCCTCGAAATCCTCACCTGCCTGGATCTGCTCGTGCAGTGCCTGGATGGCTTCCTCGGCGCCCTCGCCGGCCTCGACCAGAATATGCCTGGCCCGAACCTGCGCCGGCTGCGAAAACTGCTCCGGCTGCATGTCGTAGAACATCTGCGCCTCGTCGTCGCTCACCTCCACCTCGCCAATCTCGTCGGCCATCAGCTTTTCGAGCTTTACTTGTTGAGCAATCTGCTCACGGGCCTCGTCTACGGTCACCCCCTCCTGCTCGAGCATCTGCTCGAACATCTGCGGATCGGGGAACTGGGTAACAATTTCCTTCCAGTGCTCGTCGACCTCTTCCTGGCTCGCCTCGACGCTCGAACGGGCGATGTAATCCTCCAGCAACAGGCGGGCGACCGTGTGTTCGACGAGCTGGTGCTTCATCTGTCCGCGGATGAGCGCAAGCCGCTGCTGCACTTCCGGCGTCAACTCCATGCCGCCCAGTTGCTGCTCGAGCCGCTTCATCTGCTCTTGAAGCTCTCGTTCGAACTCGCCGTGCGTCACCACCGCGTCATTTACCTGGATGGCGGTGCCGTCGGCGGGCTCCGCCGGCTGGGCGGGATTAGCCGGCTGGGCGGGATTGATCGGCTGGCTTAGATCGAACGGCTCTACCTCGCCGTCGGCGGTCGGCACATCGGTCACCGGCGGCGCCAAGTCTCCGCTCTGCGGCCAAGCCGCCTCGGTTTCGGTGGCATCGCGGGTGGCAACCGGCGTCTCTTCCCTTCCGCAGGCATACAGACCTGCGCCAAAGGCTAGCACAAGGGCCACCCGAAAAAGGGGCCTCCGCCAATCTCGCCCGGCTTGCTTGCTTGTACGCTGCATCATGCTTCTCCTAATTTTCACGTGTTTACACAAAAGTACGGGCGAAGCGGGAAGCTCGCCCCCGACTAGCGCATGGTAAGCCCCTCGGCGCGCCGCGTCAACAAGAAGAATCGCCAACCACCCCCATATCGAGGGGCCGCTACACTGCCGCCGGTTCCAACAGGGGACGCTCGAATCGCGCTTCGGCGCGGGCAGTGTCCAGCGCGAGCCGCATCATCACGCTCCAGCGGCCGTCCGAGTCGGCCTTGACCAGCCAGTGCGGGAGGACGGCCACCGACTGATGCACCAACTCGAAACCGCCTTCCGACTGGCTGACCGTTTCGATGGGGAACGCCCAGAATCGGGTGGGCCGGTTGGGCGTCAGGTTCAGGTCGATGCCCAGCCACTCGTCCGAGAGGCCCAGCCCGGCGGCGTCGGCCAGGTCGAGCCGCTCGCCGAGCCGGCCCAGCCGGTCGCCCTCGGCGTCGCGGAAGTAGCGGTCGTCGGCACCGGCGGGCAGGCCGGCGAAGTTCAACTCGACGGCGAAGTGCAGCAGCCGGTCCTGCGGCAGGTTCTCCAGCAGGTAGGCGATCTCCAGTACCGAGCTGCCGGCGTCGAGGGTGATGCCCTTGGTGATCTTCACCGGGAGGTCGTCCACCCGGCCCTCGCGGCTAAGCTGCACCTGGATGCGGTTGGGGTTACGGCGTACGCGGGCGTCGTAACGCGCGTGGGCGAAGTCGCCCGCCTGCCGAGCCCGGCAGGCGGCCACGTCGTCGAGCGTGGCGTCGGGGTCGTAGAAGAGGTCGAGGAGGCTTTTGCGCGGGTGGTCGTCGTACTGTACCCGCTCGTCGAGCCCTGCCTGCTTGAACACCACGCGGTCGTGGATGCTGGCGCAGTCGCCGTTGCCGCCTTGGTTTTCGCCCCGGAGCACCTTTTCGTGGTAGGCTTCGGGCCGCCGGGCGAGCGTGGCCAGCAGGTTGTGCTCGATGGCCCGGACGTCGAGTTCGTACAGCCGGCCGCCCCGGCCGGGCGCCACCAGGGCCACCATCCGGTCGTTGGCCAGGCGGACCTCGCGTCGGGCGTCGAAGTCGAAGTCGTCGGCCACGGCTTCCACCCATTGGTCCTGGCGCCCGGCCGCTCGGTCGAGCAGCCCCTCGGCCCGAATCAGGTGCCGGTATACAGCGTTGCGCAGGTGCGGCAGGTAAATGCCGCCGAACGCGCCGTGCCAATACGAGCAGTTGCATTGGCCACGGTACAATTCGTCGCGCGCCTGCTGGATGGTGTCGCTCGTGGAGCCGGTCGCCTGCAACTCGGCCAGCCGCCGGCTGACCATCATCATGCGGGCGTACATTTCGTCGGCCTCGGGATACTTCACCTTGAAGTTGCGCCAGAAGCCGCCGCGGACGAACCGGCGCACCCGGTGCCACCGCGGGTCATCGCGCAGCGCGTGCGACGCCTCCTCCATTTCCCGCTGCTGGCGGACCGGCAGGGCCCACTCGGTCATCTCGCGATAGGAGCTGTCGGGCAGGTAGATCTTGCCCAGCGGGGGCATATTGTCGAGCGCCTCGGAAGGCGTGGTGACGCGAATCCAGTCGCGGTTTTCGACCAGGGCGCTGAAGAACCGCTCCAGCCAGCCGTCGCGGTAGCAGTGCTTGTGGGTCTCCGGCCAGGTGCCGAACTTTTCGCCGTCGTCGCCGAAGACCAGCAGGGTGTTGGGGTGCTGTTCGGCCATCTCGGCGAGGTATTCGATATTCTTCTCCGGCATACCGAAGGGGATCAGGTAGCGGAGCCGCTCGCTTCCGGGGAATACGGCCAGCACGCGGCCTTCGTCCTCGGTCAGGTAGTAGCCGGCCAGCTCGGAATCTTCCAAGCCCGCGTTCTTGAAGTGGAAGTCGTCCAGCACGGTGTACTCGATGCCGGCGTCGACCAGGTCGCGGGTGAACGACTGCTCCCACACCCGTTCGGGCATCCACATGCCGCGCACCTTGGCGCCCAGGCGTTTTTCGAGCCAGCGGGTGTAGCTGCGGATTTGTCCGAGGCGGTCGCGGGCGGGGATCATGGCCAGGATGGGCTCGTGGAACGCGCCGCCGACGATCTCCACCCGGCCGGTGGCCACCAGTTCGGCCAGGCGGTCGAGGTAGTCGGGATGCCGCCGGTCGAGCCATTCGATCAGCGGCCCGCTGGTGTGCAGGGCCATCCGCAGGGGATCGTAGCGGCTGAACACGTCGAGAAAGGGCAGGTAACTTTCCTGGTAGGCCTGCTCGAAGACGTGGTCGAAGTTGCCAATGGGCTGATGGTTGTGCAGGACAAGTGCGAGTCGGATACGGTTCATGGTTCTTTGGGGCGGGAGGCTGGTAGATGTTGGGTGTTCGTTCAGGCGTCAGGTATCGCCGCGTGTCGTCCCATAAGCGGCAAACCCCTGATACCATTTCCTTTCTGTAATCGGCAGCAACCCCGCAGATTATCCAGTTTCCCTGGGCAGAATATCTTGCGGCTCTTGAACCTCAACGTCGATCTCGCGCAGAAACGCGGCCGCCTGCTCGGGGGGAACCGGATTGATGTAAAAGCCGGGGCCCCACTCAAAACCGGCAGTCTTCGTCAAACTCGGAATAATCTCTATATGCCAGTGGTAATGCCCCAGTTCCTGTGTGTCAAAGGGGGCCGTGTGGATAATGTAATTGTACGCCGGTTGGTCCAGGGCCGCCTCCACTTTCGCAATCACCTGCCGCATCACGCCCGAAAGGTCGTCCACCTCGTTCCGCTGGATGTTCTCGAAGTGGCTGGCGTGCGATTTGGGCAGGATCCAGGTCTCGAACGGGAACCGGCTGGCGAACGGGCAGAAGGCCAGAAAGGAGGGGGTGTCGAGCACAATCCGCTTTTCGGTGGCCAGCTCCTGCTGGACCATGTCGCAGAACACGCACCGCCCGCGGTAGTTGTAAAACTCCAACGACCCGGTCATCTCCTCCCACACGTTGATCGGCACGATGGGAGTGACGATGAGTTGGCTGTGCGTGTGCTCCAGCGAGGCCCCCGCCGCGGCCCCGACATTCTTGAAGATCATGCCGTAGCCGAAGCGCGGGTCTTTTTTCAGGTCGACCAGCCGGTCGCGGTACACCCACAGGAGTTCGCGGATCTGCTCGTCGCTCAGTTCCGAAGTGCTGATCAGGTGCTTCGGCGACTCGATAATGACTTCGTGGGCGCCCACGCCGCGCATCATGTCGTAAATTCCCTCGCCGCGCTTGTTCAGTTCGCCCTCGATGACCAGGGCGGGGAACTTGTTGGGCACCACGCGCACCCGCCACCCCTCGAGGTTCGGCTGCGAGCCGGAGCGGCGATAGGCGAGGATCTCGTCGGGTGTGACACGCTCGTTCCCCTCGCAAAAGGGGCAGAAGCGGCCCCGCTGGCGCTGCGGTGTGGAGTCGAAATCGTGCGGTCGCTTCGCGCGGCTGGTGGCGATGATCACCCACCGGCCCACGATCGGGTCTTTGCGTAAATCGGGCATGGGAACGTCTGCTTCAAGGTACGTGGGATAGGCTTCCAGCCTGTCACGTTCGGCTGGACAGGCTGGAAGCCTATCCCACGGGGCTGGACAGGCTGGAAGCCTATCCCAGGGGGCTGGACAGGCTGGAAGCCTACCCCACGGGGCTGGACAGGCTGGAAGCCTATCCCAGGGGGCTGGACTGGACAGGCTGGAAGCCTATCCCACGGGGTTAGGCTTGCCACATAATCAGTTCGTAGTCGGGCGAGGGGACGCGGGTTTCGATGGCCCCCTCGTAAGGGATGCGGTCCACCGCCTGCTCGCCCTTGACCAGCTCCAGGTAAAACTGGATGCGGTCGTCGGTGGCCAGGGCCAGGCCCTGGAAGGGAACGGCCAACTCGAACAGCAGGTCGCCGGCCGCCTCCAGCCCCGGCTCGGCCACCGCCACGCCGTCGTGGTATAGCCGCACGGCAGGCTCCTTCCGCGCCGGATGCGCGACGGTCAACTCGAACCCATCCGGCTCGAGGAACACGACGCGCAGCGCGTCCACGTCGGCAAGCTGTTCGCGGAACGTGCCGCCGCGGGCGTCGAGGCGCAGGTACAACTGCTCCGGGCTGAACCCGAAGTACAGGTCGGAAACCAGGGTGTCGGTGGTCATGGCCATGGCCCCGCGCGCGCCGGTGCACTTGTGGTGCCCGGCGTTGATCCACTCGAAGTACGTCCGCCGCCCGTCCACTTTCACCTTCAGCAGCCCGGTCGGCTCGGTGTACAGGCGGGCGTGGGCGCCCTCCCGGCAGATGGGCTTGGCCAGTTCGGCCGGCGCCTCCTCGTCGAGCACGGCGTACACGTTCTGCAGGTGCTTGCGAAACAGGCGGTCGAACAGCGTGTCCTGGGCGCTGGTGTGCGAGTCGCCGAACCACCAGAACCAGTCGCTCCCTTCGGCGATGAACAGTTCCTCCCACGCCCGGGCAAGCTGCTCGGCCGGTTTTTCCTTCCGCCGGGTGTGCTCGAGGAGGAACCGGCGGGTTTCGAACAGCGCGTCCCACGCCCGGTTGCACTCGCGGTGGCCGATCCAGATGCCGAAGTTGTGCTGAATCCAGCTTCCGGGGAACAGGTGGCCGAGCTTGTCGGTGGCCGGGTGCCGGTCGAGGTAATCGCCGATGCGGACGGGGTGGATTTTCGAGTGCTGCGCCACCCGCCGGTAAAGCCTCCGGAGAAAGTCCACCCCGCCGTTGGGGTAGTACTCCCAGCAGTTCTCGCCGTCGAGGATGATGCTGACCAGCGCCGGCCGGTGCCCGGTTTTCCCCCCCGTGGCGCCGCCGATCGCCTCGATCTTGCTGAAGAAGTCGGCCACGGCGTGGTCCGTGTCGAACCGCTGGTAGTGGAACCCGATCTGGTCGCTCATGGCGTGATCGCGGAAGACCATCTGCAAGTGCCGGCCCTGCTCTTCGACCCGCCAGGGGCGGTAGAGCATTTCCGGGTTGCGAAGGTAGCCGCTGCCGTCGCGGGAAACCCAGCCGTCGGTCGAGCACGACAGGATCTCCTCGTCGGCGGCGATCCATTGGATGCCGGCGTCGGCGATCATGGGGATGATGCCCTGGCACACCGAGCCTTCCGAGGGCCACAGGCCGCGCGGCTTTCGCCCGAACACCTCCTCGTGGTACGCCACCGCCCGGCGGGCCTGCTCCCGGGCGTCCTCGCCGCAGCTTTCCAGGTGTCTTGGCAATTGCACGTCGGGCATCGCCCGCCGCGCCAGGCGCTTGTCCCACAACAGCGGCAGGATGGGGTGGTAGAAGGGCGTGGTGGTCAGCTCGAGCTGGCCCTCCTCGGAAAGCTGCCGGTGCAGGGGGATGACCTCGCCGAGCAGTTCCATCTGCTTGTCGAGAAACCACTGTTTCTCCTTCTCGGTCCAGTGCCGACCCTTCTTGCGGAACGCGGCCAGTTCCGGCTCGCGTTCGAAGGCCAGCGGGTGCATCCACACCAGGTTCGACCAGACCTGCAAGTCGATGATGTCGCGTTTGTTGAACCGCCTACGGGCTCGGTCGGCCGTGTCGACCCCCATGCCGCGCTTCTTGTACAGGTCGTGGTAGCGCCGGTAGGGGCGGATCATCTGGTCGGCGTGGACCATGAAGAAATTGTCGAGCAGGTAGTGCATGTCGTCGGCCGAGAGGCCGTCGGCCGGCAACCGCGAAACCCGCAGGTGCGCGTCCTCGCCGCCCAACTCGGTGTAGGCGCGGATCTGCTTCAGCAGGCTGGGGACCAGGTTGACCGTGGCGTGCAGTTCGGGCACTTCGGCCAGCAGGGCGGCCATGCCCCAATAGTCCTTCGTGCCGTGCAGGCGGACCCAGGGCATGAGATTATCGCCGTTGAGATTGTCGGGATAGTACGGCTGGTGCTGGTGCCAGAAAAAGGCTAGAGAGATGTCGTGCATGGCTTTCCGTAGCTCGGGGTGTCAGACCCCTACCGTTTGCCGGGTCCGCTCCATGGTGGTTTCGTAAAGGTTCACGTACTCGGCCGCGCTGCGGGCCCACGACCAGTCCTGACCCATGCCGGTGGCGATCAGCTTCCGCCAGAACGGCCGGTTGTGGTAGGCCTCGCAGGCGCGGCCGAGGGTTTCGTCCAGGGCGAGCGGGCTGTACTCGGAAAAAACGAACCCGTTGGCCTCGCCGGGGTCGGCGGCGCCTTCCGGCACGCCGGTAATCGTGTCGGCCAGCCCGCCGGTCGCCCGCACCACCGGAACCGTGCCGTACCGGAGACTGTACAGTTGGTTCAGCCCGCACGGCTCGTACCGGCTGGGCATGAGGAACATGTCGGCCCCGGCCTCGATGCGGTGGGCCAGCGGGTTGGAGAACTCCAGCCGGGCGGCGACTTTCCGCGGGAAGCGGTCGGCCAGCGCGCGGAACAGCCGCTCGTACTTCGGGTTGCCGGTGCCCAGCAGCACCCATTGGGCCTCGTGCGACTGGACCCAGCGCTGCGCCACCTCGGCTACCAGGTCGATGCCCTTCTGCTCGGCCAGCCGGCCGATGAAGCCCAGCAGAGGCACGTCCGGCTCTTCCGGCAGGCCGAACTCCTGCTGCAGGGCCCGCTTGCACACCGGCTTGCCCTCCAGGACGGTCTGCTCGTCGTAGTTCGCCGCCAGTTCGGGGTCGGTGGCCGGGTTCCACTCGTCGGGATCGATGCCGTTGAGGATGCCGTACATCGCGTCGCGCCGATGCTGCAACACCCCCTCCAGGCCGCACCCCAGCGGCGCGCTCTGGATCTCCTGCGCGTAGCGAGGGCTGACGGTATTGATCGTGTCGGCGTAGATAATGCCCGTCTTCAGCAGGTTCAGCTTCCCGTGGTACTCCATCTGGCGCCAGTTGAAGTACTTCCAGTCGAGCCCCGTCAACAGCATGTCCCAGTGCCAGAACCGGCCCTGGTAGGCCATGTTGTGGAGGGTCAGCAGGCAGGCGATCTGCTCGTAGCGGGGCGCCCGGGCGTACTCGATCTTCAAGTACGCGGGAATCAGCCCCGTCTGCCAGTCGTTGGCATGCAGCACGTCGACGTTCAAGTCGAGCAGGCGGACCGATTCCAGCACCGCCCGGGCGAAGAAAACGAACCGTTCGCAGTTGTCGACGTAGTCCTCGCCGTTGACGCCGTAGAGCTGGTCGCGGTCGAAGTACTGGTCCTGGTCGACGAGGTACACGTCGACGTCGGTGCCGGGGATGCGGCTGCGGAGCAGCCGCCCGCTGACCATCTTGCTGCCGATGGGCACGATGAAGTGGATGTCCAACGGTTCATGGGGGATGCCGCTGTACCTCGCCTTCCGGTAGGCGGGCATAATGAGCGACACCCGGTGGCCCAGCCGCGCCAGCTCGACCGGCAGCGCACCGCACACGTCGGCCAAACCACCCGTCTTGGCGAATGGCACGGCCTCGGGGGTAGCCAACAGAATGTTCACTATGCAACTCCAGTATTGATGGACGACGGGCCGCGCGGCCTCGCCGTGCCGATTCTTCGATGGTCCGCCACGAGCAATAACAGACACCCAATTATCGCCGATTGGGTCAACCCGCAAAAGGCGTCTTTCGCACACCACAGGCCGATTGTCCGATCCGCGGCGTCCGATTGCCCTCCAATTCAATTATAAAGCGCCCATCTTGACTAATCGTGGTTGTCCGGGCCCAAATTGTCCTGGACCCCTGGGGGCCCTCGGTACAAACGGACCGTCGCGCTGCGCAAAGTCGACCGGGGCGGAACTCGGACCGATCCTAAGCGGCCTCGAACTCGTGACTGGAAAGCAGTAAGGTGGGCGGTGGAAACACCCCCATTACGCCGTCGAAAAAGAAGGCTGTTCCGTTTCTAGGAGCAGACTGCTTTTCCGGGGGACGGCACAGCGGCGTGTGCCTACTACATTGGCGAGGCCTGCACCTAGAAACGGAAGAGCCAAAAAGAACCACGATCTCCTACGGATGCAGCGGTTGAAGCGGCGAGGTGGTTTCGAAGTATAGCAGCGCGTCGTAGCGCTCGGGGAGGATGGTGGGGACGAAGTTGCGGGCGCGGTCGTGCTCCGGTTGGTACACCACGCCGACGGCCCGCTGCACGCCCACTTGCAGCAGCACCATCTCGTCGCCCGGCGGGTCGCGCAACAGATAGAGGGCGCTGGGGTGGCCGGCCTGGCGGAGGTAATGCTCGAAACTGCCTTCCCGGGCCGGCGGCATTTCCATTCGCTCGCGGGGCTCGCCCCAGGCGCGGCCGGCGTACACCTCGCCTTCGTACGTGGCGAACCCGACAATGAACACCTCGTCCTCGCCCCTCCGCTGCCGGGCAAGCCGGCCGATGTTCACCATGCCGGCCCGGCCCATGTCGGTGGCGCGGGCGTCGCCGACGTGCGTGTTATGGGCCCAGGCGATGCCCCGGGAGCCCTCGCCGTAGAAATCGAGCAGTCGCCCGACGGTGTCCTTGAAGTGTGTGGCGCGGATATTCCACGAATCGCCGCCGGGCTGCCCGGCGGTGCGCATGTGGCGTTTCGCCTCGCGAATCACCTTGGCGTTTTGCAGGGCGGCGAAGTAGGCCAACTCGTCGCGAGCGCGGTATTCCGCCTCGTTGCGGTTCAGTTCCTCGATGAGCCCGTCGACTGCGGCGCGGGCGTCGAGCCCCCGCTGATGTACCGCGCGGTGAAAGGCGCGCATGTCGCCGTCGAGCCGCTCCAGCGGTGCGAGCGTCCGGCGAACCCTCTCGCGCGAACCCGGCTCGATGCGGTTGAAGTACTCCGGCAGCCGGCGGACCGAATCGCCCCACCCGTACACGTCGATGCCGTAGAACCCGGCGCGGTCTTCCAGCGGGAGCCTTGCATTGCGGGCGCGCAACCAGCGGGCCAGCTCGACCACCTCGCGGTTGGCCCACATCCACTGAGGCCAACGACCCAGGCGGCGGAGGATGGCCTCGGGATCGTCCCCGGCGCCGGGCAGCAGCTTGACGTACTTGTTCAGTTGATAGAGTGATTCCCAATCGCCCTCGACGGCAACGAACGAGAAGCCCTTCTCCTCGATCAGGCGCCGACTGATCCGATCGCGCCAGCGGTAGTACTCCGAGGTGCCGTGGGTCGACTCGCCCAAGAGTACCAGCCTCGCGTCGCCGATGGCGTCGAGCAACGGGTCCAGATGGGCCGGCTGCTGTAACGGATGGGCGTTGTCGCGGAAGAACTCGACCCAGAATGCCTCGACCATTTCGCCGGGGGCCGGCCGCGCGCAGGCGGTGACGGAAAGCAGAAGAACGGGCAGGATCATGAAGTAATGGTGTCGCATCATCATTATGATTGGAGTATACCACGTTCGGCGATTAGGCGGGAGGGGCGCCTGCTTGACCGACAGCAATTTGGTGCGTACATTCTCGATCAAGGCGAATGCCACGACGCAGGATATCCTGGAAGCTATCCGTGACTCGAGAGCACGCGGAACGGAATAGGATGCTAGCCGTGGGAGTGGCGACCGGGTAGAATGCACCGTTTGCCCGCAAGGTGGCCGTTCACCCACGGGTATCTTTCCGCCCCGCAACGGCGGAAGCGACTTGCGCACCCCGCCGGAACGGTTGCTCCGCAACGAACACTTCCGCGAAAGAGGACATTATGCCCCCTGCTGACGAACGATATGACGAAGCCATCGCCTCGAAGGAGGCGGGGAACCTGGAGGAAGCCGTCGCCAAGCTGGAGCAGCTTGTCGAGGACGAACCGGGCTATGCCTTGGCGCACGCGGGCCTCAGCGCCTTCTACAGTAAGCTGGAACGCCACGATGAGGCCGTGCAGTACGCCCAAAAGGTATGTGAATTGGACCCGGACGATCCGTTCAGCTTCATGTCGATGAGCCTGATTTGCCAGAAGGCGGGCCGGATTGTCGAGGCCGAGCAGGCGCTGACCCAGGCCATGGAAAAGCAGTGGGCCGCCCGGCGAAAGTCGACCGCCGAGGAATGAGGAATGATGGGCACATCCATGCTTCATGGGAGGGGGCATTGACCCCCGCTTAGTGCGGTATCCGCGTGCTCTCAGCGCGCTTTCTGCGCCCCGCCGGCTCATTGTGGCGTAGCCTTGTAGTATCGAGAGAGGCATTCCGCAGCCACGCGTATTACGAGGGCGAGCAAACCGATGGCCACCACCGAGATTCCGCGAGTCGATTTGGAGGCGCTGCTTTCGGCCAGCCAGCTTCCAGCCATGCCGCAAAGCGCGCTGCGCATCCTGGAAATTTCCCGCAATGCCGACGCCGGCCCCGCCGAGCTGGCCGTGCCCGTCGAGGCCGATCCCGGTCTGACCGTCCAGGTGTTGCGGTTCGTCAACTCCTCGTACTTCGGCTTCCGGCACGAGATTTCGAACGTCAAGCAGGCGATCACGCTAGTGGGCACGCGCACAGTGAAAAACTTCGCGCTGTACAGCGCCGTGTTCAGCCTGATTCCGAACCCGCGGTGCGGCCAGTTCGACCTGATGAAACTCTGGCAGGACAGCCTCCGCCGCGCGCTGTTCGCCCGGCATATGGCGGCCATCCTGGGCATCAGCGACGTCGAGGAACCGTTCGCCGCGGCATTGCTCCAGGACATGGCGGTCCCGCTTCTGGCCAAGGAAGTGCCCGACGCCTACCGGAAGCTCTTCGGCGCCCGGCGGCAGGACGCGCGCGTCCGGTTGTCGCTGCTGGAAAGTCACGTGTTCGGCTGGACGCACGCTCAGGCGGCCGGACTGATGGCCCGCAACTGGAAGCTGCCGGAGAACTTCGCCGCGCTGATCGAGGCCCATCTCGACATCGACGGTCCGGCGGCCGGTGCGGGGGCTTCGCCGGGCAAGCAGGCCGTCGCCCTCTCGGCGCTGCTGCCGGCCACCAGCGACGAGGGCTGGGCGGAATGCCCGCAATTCGAACGCCAATACCACGCCGCCTGCCCCCCGAACGCGCCGGCCATCCCGGAACTGCTCGAGCAAATCGACGCCGAATTCGCCGGTTTCGCGCCCATTCTCCGCATCACCATGCCCGAATGCTCCCTTGCCGGCACCTACGACCAGGCCGGCGAACCGGTGGCCGGGTGAGGGCCTCAGTTGGCCTCGGCCGCCTGGTCGATCCTCCGCAGGATGACGAAAAACGGCGGCAGGTAGACCGTGTCGGCCAGGAACACCACCAGCGTGAACCACCACGGCAGCCGGCCCAGCGCGATATACGCCGCCGAGAACAGCGTGGCCGCCGCCTTGCTCCAGAACCCCAGCATCAGCAGGTTGCGGTTGCGCACCGGCTCGGCCGCCAC
>PWXP01000025.1 GCA_003561895.1 Planctomycetaceae bacterium
CGAAATGGAGACGAGCGGGCTCGAACCGCCAACCCCCAGAATGCAAATCTGGTGCTCTCCCAATTGAGCTACGTCCCCAAATGCGTTGTTCCGAGTATTTTCTTGCGTTCGGCGTCTTCCCTCGACCCATTTTGACACCCAAAGTGACGCCGGGCGCAAATGTGGAGCCGGCAACCACTACCGCCCGTCCATAGGACGCGACACCGACACCACCCAACCTTTGACGCCTAAACATAACGCCGGAGACCGCATTCTACCACGCCTAAGCTGGGCGACAAGGCGGACATGCTGAAAGCCGCCAAGCACCATGGGAAGGGGGGAGCGCGCCCCCTCGGGGGGCGCACAAGGGCGGGACGAAAGGTTAACGGCCATCTGGCGGTGCCGACCTTGTATGCTCACACCTCCCCGTTGGCTAAATGTTCCGGCCTCCGTCATGGTTCACCGGTAAGACTGGCTCCATGGATTGGTGGGTCGTGGTGTGGCCGCCATCGGCGTACTTCACGAGGGTGACGGCGTTGCCCACCCTGTTATTCTTCACTTCGTCCATGAGCATACGCATCAAGAGCACGCCGCGGCCGCTGGCCTTCTCTAGGTTGGCCGGATCGGTGGGGTCGGGCAGCGTATTCAGGTCGAAGCCCAAACCCTGGTCGCGGACGACGAACACGGCCTTCTCCGATGACAAGGATCAGTGCTTGGAGACAGCCCAAGAAAAGAATTTGGGCAACCCCTCACCAGTGTTGATGAGCTTGTGGATTTCTTGGCAGTCGTCAAGGAATTCTTGACGTGTCGCTTCTCGATATCGCCAACAACTGAACTCCGTTCTTGTGATCTCTTGGGCCAACTCTTCTGCTTTTCGAATTCGGCGTTCTGCATGTTCACCGTCTCCTACCGCCCAAGATGCCACCGCAACGCACTGCTCGTAGTTGGCACTTGCACCTTGCTGCTCCCCTGCTTCGTCAAGCTGGAGAACTCGCACAAACAGGTCTGTTGGAATAGTCCTGCTGAAAGCCCATTCAGCCATTGCGTAATTAAATGTATCCTGAATGTCCAATTGATCGTCCGAACGCCGCGCGGGACAAAGAGTGGCCATTGCCTGTTGCACCTCCCCACGCGCTATCAATGCCAATGCAAGACTTCTGCGTATATGCTTATGAACGTGCGCCGGCGTGCCTGGGGCGTCAAGTAGCGCCCGGAAGATGTGTACAGAGGTGTCGATCGCATCCTTCTCGAACATCGTCTCGGCAATTAAGAACTTCTCGTCAATATCCAAACTGATGAACGCTTTGCTATTCGCAATCGAGGCCAAGAGGTGCTCGTCACGGCGATCGACCAGTTGAACCGCTTGGTACAAGCCGTGGTCGTGCAACTCCCCTGACTGCAACAACTCCTGTACAGTGCGTGACGTCTGCTCGCGGTCCCCCATCATCGAGTAACACGTAGCAAGTTCCACCAGCACATCACCCGTTCGGTAGCCCAGTTGCTTAGCCCGAGTGAACAATGCCAATGCCTCCTGCAAAGCCCCTTGATTTTTCCGAAAAGACCCAAGCAAGAACATCGCGTCAGCGTTCGCACAATGCTTGTCTCTGATAGACTGCAGTCGCTTTTCAACGTCAGCCATCTTATGACGCCTTACGCGAAGGTGCGGTCTTTCGAGCTGCTCCAAGAACCGCACGACCCCTTCTGGGTCTTCATCGTTTTCATCAACAATATGGTCTTTTAGGCGGCGGTACTCTCTCGCTAGACGACTCCTGGTGCGGTCCAACGTGAAGATCGTTTGGTTTAGGAGTGAGAGGCTTGGATAGCTGTGGATTCGATCAAAGGTGTCGTAGCCCAGGGCGTGGCGGAATTCGTGGAGCCGATTCCTCAGAATACCGTCTTCGTCGTCCAAGTCTGGAACATTTGACATAACGAAGTGTAGCATGATGGGGGGCCTATTCTTGCGCGTCCGCTCAACCTCTCCACGGATATCGTGAACAACCTCTTTCAATCCAGATAAATTCTGCTCATTGGGGAAAAAGAGGATTACGACAGCATCGGGGAGTTGGCGAGTGCAAATGCCCTCGACGTCAGTGTGTCCAGTTCGTGAGTCAATAAGTACATAATCTGGATCGAAGGCGTCTCTCCACTGCGCCTTTAGGTCTTCAAAGAATAGATAGCCGTCGAGTTCTCGGTATAGGCGTTGCCAATCGATAGACGCCAATCGGCGCCGATAGGCTGTGTCACCCTTTCCGGCCGGCATAATCCACAGGCGCCCGCCAGCGCTGGTCGTTTCTGATCTATCGTACGTGTATTGACGAACATCAGGAGCCGATTGTGATGCGATATAGTCCGTCACGTATTCGACCACACCTGGTGACGGTGCTTCAGGACGAAGAGCGCCAAAAGTGTGGATGCCCGGAGCCTCTAAGTCGAAGTCCACAAGAAGCACTTTTCGACCAGTCCGAGCAAGTTCAGCACCCACATTCACCAACGCGAAAGTTCTGCCAACCCCGCCCTTGAACGAGTAAAATGCAGTAACGTACATATCTTAGGCTGCTCCAACCGTCGTCAGAATGAATTCCCTCGCTTGGGCACGCAAGCCCCTGGTAACATTCAGTACGCGGAATGCTCCGGCGACATGCGTCATAGAGTGGGGATTTCTCTCACGCATTTCAACTCGTTCGCGGATCCGCACCAGGTTTTCCGGAAATGTGAGCAGATACAAGAGCTGGTCGTACGCTGCGTTTTGAATGAGTTCCCCGCGCTCCCACCTGCCGATCGTGGCTTCGCCCAATCTGGTGATACGCGCGAACTCGGCCCGCGAAAGCCTGCCGCTTTGCCGGCGAATGGCGCGCACCTCACTGGATGTCATCACGCCGAGGTGCCGGCACACGGCCTCATGCATCAGGTCTTCGGCTTCCGCGTCGAGGAATTGGTTGCCGCATTCTTCGCACCGGCGCACCGGGATGCGGGCAGACAACTCGACCAAGTTCTCCTCTCGCCCGTAAGGAAAACGGTGCTCGATCCATTCAGTGACAATCCCGTCCCTTTCGCAATCGGGACACGACGGGGCATCGTTGTGGACATCCGAAAGGACAACATCTCTGTCTTGGCGAGACATGGTATTAGCATTTTCTTGAAGGTTTGATTGTGTGCCTGGGGGTCGGGCAGCAAACGGCTGAATGAGCAATTTCAATCCTTCATTCATCCTGTTGCCGTTTGCGGGTGCTGTAATGGAAGCTTCTTCCCGTGATCGTTCCCGAGCCAAGCTGCACCTTGATGTAAACGTCTCCATCGCTCTGAGCGACGATCATCACAAGCGCCTTCTTTCCGGGCGGCTTCCTCAGTTCCACCCAGCGGACAGTCTGGTTCTCATCCTCGAGTTGCTGCGCGACGAACTCCCAGGCCCCGTCCCGCGTAAAGGGATTGCCGTCCGCAGGATTCATGACCGTCTGTGGCCGCCACTCACAGGGGGCCTCCGGAGTGAACGGCGTTGAGCGAGCCTTCTTTCGGCGAGCCAGCAATGCCGCTTCGCGTCGGATTGGTTGCGGTACGTCTTCCATTTCCTGCCAAGGTCCTTGC
>PWXP01000200.1 GCA_003561895.1 Planctomycetaceae bacterium
CCCGGTCGGGGCGGGGAAGTTCGTTGTCCTCGATAAACTCGCCGAAGCTACTATCTTCGCTTTCGCCGACCGGTCGGTCAAGGCTCACCGGGTGGCGGCCCATGCTCAGCACCCGGTGCGTTTCGTCCATCGACAGCCCGGCCGCGCAGGCGGTTTCCTCGAGGGTGGGCTCGTAGTTCATCTCCTGCTGGAGCTGTTTGGCCGTGCTGCGCAGCTTGCCCAGCACGTCGATCATGTGGACGGGGATGCGGATGGTCCGGGCCTGGTCGGCGATGGCCCGGGTGATCGCCTGCCGGATCCACCAGGTGGCGTAGGTGGAGAACTTGTAGCCGCGGCGGTACTCGTACTTGTCGACCGCCCGCATCAGCCCCGTGTTCCCCTCCTGGATCAGGTCGAGGAAGGTCAGGCCCCGGTTGCGGTACTTCTTGGCGATCGAGACGACCAGCCGGAGGTTGCCGCCGGCCAGCGCGCGCTTGGTTTCCTCGTAGTCCTGATACTGCCGCCGGATGGTCTCGCACCGTCGGGCGAGGCTTTCAGGGGTCTCCTGCGTGGCGGCCATCAGGCCGCGGAGTTCGCGGAGGAGGTTATTCCGTTTCGTCCGGGTTGCCGGGTTGCAGACCATGTGGCGGAGCCGCCCGCGCAGCTCGGCCATGCGACGGCCCGCTTCCTCCATTTGGCGCATCACGGCCTGGATTCGCCGCGTCCGCAGGCTCAACTCTTCGGCCAAGACGAGCATCTTGCGGCGGCGGCGGAGGAAGCGTTTGCGGGCTTCGGCGCGCTGCTCCGGCGTGGTCCGCCGGCTGATCAGGCGGAAAAAGTCGCGCCGGTTCGCGTCCGAAAGGTGGTGGAGGACCGGCAAATTCAGCGGCATTCGGGCCTGGATCAGGGGCTTGGTCAGCCGCTCGGTCAGGGAGACCTTGAGCGTCCGATCGAAGGGCAGCGCGCCCTGGTGCACCTTGCTCAACACACCGATCGCCATGCGCATGGCCATGCCGCAGCCGAGCACGGAGCGGCGGAACCGTTTGCGCGTCACCTCGATCTTCTTGGCCAGCGCAATCTCCTGCTTGCGGGAGAGGAGCGGAATCTCCGCCATCTGACCGAGGTACAAGCGAATGGGGTCGCTCGACCACTTGGCCACGTCGGGGGGCGGGGGCAGCAGCGGCGCGTCGCCGTCGGCCGCCATGTCGTTTATCTGAAAGAGTACCCCTTCCGGCCCCTGGCTGTCACCGGCCGGCGCCTCCTTCTCCACCATCGGATCGTAGAACGCGCCCTCGGGCGGCTCCGTTACCAAATCGATGCCCTGCTCATCCAGGGCGATCAGTAGATTGTCGAGCTTGTAGGCGTCGACTTCCTCGTCGGGCAAATAGGCGTTCACCTCGTCGTAGGTAAGGTAGCCTTGGGCCTTGCCCTTGTTGACCAATTCTTGAAGATCCTTGTCGAATAGGTCCATCGCGATGCTCCTTTCGCGCCGACTCCGGCACACTGGGTTCCTAAGGATGCGATCGCCCGGCCAGGACCCCTCACCCGTCCGTGGGCTCGGTACGGTCCTGTCGGCTGCGCGCTTGCTCGACGAACTGTTGCAGGAGTGCCTCCTGCTGCCGCTCGTCGAGCGCTCCGTCGCGGAGCGCCGCAATGGCCGCGGGACTCCGCTGTTGGGCTTCGTATCGTTGCTTGGTGCGAATAATCTCCTTCAGTAAAAGTCCCGGATCGGCGTCCGCGGTGTTCTTCGCCCGCCCGCCTTCGTCCAACTCGACCAGCAGGTTCTTGGTTTCCGCCCGGTCGAATTCCAGCATGAGCCGGTCGAAGTCGGGCACAACGCCCGTGGCCATCAACCGGCACGATGTTTCGTAGATGCGGCGGCACGGTTCCGAGGCAAGTTGCTCAGCAACGACGGCCCCGGCGGCGCGTCCGACCAACTCGGGATGGGCCACCAGCAGTTCCACCAGCGCCCGCTCCCAGGGGGGAATGGGTGCCGGCCCGGGCGTTTCTTCACGGAGGCTGCCGTGCGAAGGGGCAGAAGCCACCCTCCGCCCCCGCCCGCGACGCAATTCGGTCAGCCGCCGCCGCACGTCCTCCTCGGGAACGCGGAACGTGGCGGCCAGCCGCTGCAAGACCTTCTGCTCGCGGAACCGGGCCTCGGCGGGCGTGTCGTCTTTGAGCCGGGGCCCCCGGGCGATGATCGACACCAGGCGCTCCAGGGCCTCGCTGGCCGCGTGGACGTCGCGGGCCAGGTCGATCCCCCGCGTGTGGGCACGGAAGGCGTGTTCCAGCGCGTCGACCGCCTCGCGCTCGAGCAGGTCGGCGAACGCCGCGGCGCCGTGCTCGAGGAGGAAGTCGCACGGGTCGGTGCCGCCGGGTAGGGTGAGGATGCGCAGGTCGGCCTGCGCGGCCACGAACAATTCGAGCACTTCGTTCGCCCGGCGCTGGCCCGCCTCGTCGCCGTCGAGCACCAGCACGATCCGATCGGCGAACCGTTTGAGCAGCCGCACGTGGTTCTCGCCCAAGGCCGTGCCGAGCACCGCCACGGCGTCTTCGAACCCCTGCTGATGGGCGATGATGCAGTCGGTATAGCCCTCCATGACCAGGGCCGTGTTGGCGCGGCGGAGGGCGTTTCGGGCCACGTCGAGCGCGTACAGGTGGTTGCTCTTGGTGAACAGGGCCGTTTCCGGCGAATTGACGTACTTTGCCGCGTTTTCTGCTCCCATTTCGGGCAGGATGCGCCCCCCAAAAGCAACGGGCCGACCTTGGGTGTCCCGAATCGAGAACAGCACCCGGCCGCGGAACCGGTCGTACAGCTTGCCGGCGGCCGACCGGGCGATCAGCCCCACCGTCTCCAGCGTCTTCAGGCTAAACGGCGATTTCGACGCCCGCGATTGCAGCCAACTCCACTCCGGGGGCGCGAAACCGAGGTGAAACCGATCCAGGCTTTCCGGGGTGATCTGGCGCTGGTGCAGGTATCGGCGGGCGGGCTCGGCGGCGGGCGAGCGGAGCAGGCAGTCGTGGTACAGGCCCTCGGCCCAAGCCATGGCGGCGTAGAGGGCCCGTTTGTCCACCGGCTCCTCGCCGCCCGAACCGCGCCGCGGCTGCGGCGACCGCAAGGGAATGTTCGCCCGGTCGGCCAGCATTTCGAGCGCTTCGCGGAATTCGACGCCCTCGATCTGCATGAGGAAGCTGAATACGTCGCCGCCGAGGTCGCAAACCCAGCACTTGAACGACTGCCGCTCGGGGTTCACCTGGAGGCTGGGTCGGGAGTCGTCGTGCCAGGGGCACAGGGCCACGTAATTCCGCCCCTGCCGCCGCAACTGGAGATACTGCCCCACCAGCTCGACGATGTCGGTGGCCTGGCGGACCTGCTCCTTCACATCAAACGACGACGTCACCGGCCACTCCCCGGGGGGTAAGGGGGCTGAGAAGCGGTCCTGCTTCGAGATACAGACGGGCAACTCCATTTACCACTCTGTTGGGGGGCTGAGGGGGCGACGGCTCGCGACGCTGAATACTATGGGCACTCCATTGCCCGCGCCGCATGCGCTCAGCGAATCGATGATTATAG
>PWXP01000095.1 GCA_003561895.1 Planctomycetaceae bacterium
AACGGAAAACCAACGAAAGTTCCTCCATGCCCGTCGAAGCCAAGCCCCTGTTCCGCCCCGACGTGCTCCGGGCCCGCTTGGCGGGGTTCGCCCTGCCTGAGCGAGTCGAGGCCTTCCGCCCGAAACTGGCGCACTGGGCCGAACTGCTCGCCTCGGCCAGGGCGAACACGTTTACCGAACAGGAAATCCTGCCCGACTTCCTCACCGACTTCTTCTGCGAGCTGCTCGGCTACACCCGACCGGCCGACGGCGGCCCGCGCTACACCATCTCGCGCGAGAAGCACGTCCAGGTCGAGGGCGAGTATGCCGACGCCGTGCTGGGCGACTTCGGCCGCGGGCCGGAGCGGTTCATTGTTGCCCTGGAGGGCAAGGGACCGCGCGACCCGCTCGACCGGCCTTTCGGCGGACGCCGCATGTCGGCCGTCGATCAGGGCTACCGCTACGCCATCAACCTGCCGTGCGATTGGATTATCGTCACCTCCATCCGGCAAACGCGGCTGTACGGCAAGGGAGCCGACCAGCAAACCTACGAGCGGTTCGACACCGACGACCTGGCGGCCGACGACGAGCTGCTCCGCCGGTTCGTCTTCCTGCTTGCCGCCGAGCGCGTCGTGCCCGAAACGGGCCGCTGCCACTTCGACGGGCTGCGGGCCGAGTCGGAGCAGGTGGGCAAGGACCTGACGAAGGAGTTCTACCTCCGCTACGCCGAGATGCGGCAGGATGCCTTCGCCCGCCTCTGCCGCGACAACCCCGCCGTACCCCGCCACGACGTGCTCACCTGCGCCCAGAAGCTGCTCGACCGCGTACTGTTCTGCGCCTTCTGCGAGGACCGCGGCCTGCTGCCCGCCGAATCGCTCCGCAAGGCGTACGAGCACCGCGACCCCTACCACCCGCGGCCCATCTGGGACAACTTCCGCGGCCTGTTCGGCGCGATCAACCGGGGCAACGCGGGCCTGGGAATCCACGCCTACAACGGCGGGCTGTTCGCCGACGACCCGGTGCTCGACCACCTGGCCGTGGCCGACGAGGTGTGCGCGTACTTCCGCGACCTGGGCGATTTCGACTACCGGCCCGCCCACCAGGCCGCCGCCTACGCCCCGGCCGCCGGCAACCGCAGCCTGATCGACGTCGACATCCTGGGCCATATTTTCGAGCAGTCGATTACCGACCTGGAGAACCTGCGCAACGAGCTGGACGCGCTGGCCGAGCCGGCCGTCGCCGAGAAACGCAAGACGCGGCGCAAGAAGGAGGGCGCGTTCTACACGCCCGCGTTCATCACCCGCTACATCATCGAGCAGGCCCTCGGCGGCGTGCTGAGCGACCGCCTGGAGCGGCTTCGTCAGTCGCACGAGCAGGAAGCCCGCGGCTCGGCCCGTGCGGCGCTGGCGGATCCGCGGGTGTACACGCTTGACGAACTCAAGAAGCCGGAGCGTGCGGCCCTGGTGCGATTCTGGGAGGCGTGGCAAGACGAGTTGGCCTCGGTGCGGCTGTTGGACCCGGCCTGCGGCAGCGGCGCGTTCCTCATCGAGGCGTTCGACCAGTTGCACGCCGCCTACCAGGCCTCGAACGACCGGCTGGCCGAGCTGCGCGGGCATCGGACGCTGTTCGACCTCGACAAGCGCATCCTGGAGAACAACCTGTACGGCGTCGATCTGAACGAGGAGGCCGTCGAAATCTGCCGCCTCAGCCTCTGGATCAAGACGGCCCAGCGCGGCAAGGTGCTCACCAGCCTCGACCACACCATCCGCGTGGGCAACAGCATCGTCGCCGACCCCGCATATTGCGAGAAGGCGTTCGACTGGCAGGCCCAATTCCCCGAGGTGTTCGCGCAGGGCGGGTTCGACGTCGTGGTGGCCAACCCGCCCTACGTGCGGCAGGAACTGCTCAGCCCTATCAAGCCGTACCTGGAAGCGGCCTACCGCGCGTACCACGGCATGGCCGACCTGTACGTGTACTTCTACGAGTTGGGCCTCCGGCTGCTGAAGCCGGGCGGGCTGCTGTCGTACGTCGTGACGAACAAGTGGATGAAGGCCGGCTACGCCGAGCCGCTCCGCCGGTTCTTCCAGGACGCGGCGTGGATCGAGTCGGTGGTCGATTTCGGTCACGCGAAGCAGATTTTCGAGCAGGCCGACGTGTTCCCCTCCATCCTCGTCGCCCGCCGTCCCACCGCGGCCCCCAAGCCCGCCACCGCCCGGCTTTGCACCATCCCCCGAGGGCAACTGCGCGTGGACGATTTGAGCCGGCAGGTACAAGAGGAAAGCGCGGCGTTGCCCGTTTCGCAACTTGGTGCCGACGGGTGGCAGCTTGAACCGGCAGGGGTGAACAAACTGCTGGAGAAGATCAAGGCACAAGGGGTGCCGTTGGTGGAATATGGAGGGGTGGCACCGCTGACGGGCATCAAGACTGCGTTCAATGATGCCTACCTGATCGACACCTCCACTAAAGAGGCATTGGTGAAAGCCGACCCGAACTCTGTGCCGCTGATACGGCCGTATGTTCGCGGAGCCGATATTGGCCGATGGGCTCTGAACTGGGACCAACTCTGGATGATAACGATGAAATCAAGCGGCGATCATCCTTGGCCGTGGGCAGAGGCAGGTGAAAGCGCTGAAGCCGTTTTTCGGGACACATATCCCGCGCTGCACGCACATTTCGCCAAATACGAAGCACCATTGAGGAAACGGCTCGATCAAGGCCGGTACTGGTGGGAGTTGCGTTCATGCGCTTACTGGGACAAGTTCTCGGCGCCAAAGCTGTACTACCAGCTTATCCAGTTCCATCCATGCTATGCGGTCGATAGGAATGGCACGTTTGGAAACAACAAGACGGCGTTTGTACCGGCAGATGATCTCTATCTGTTGGGTGTTCTCAACTCGCCTCTGATGTGGTGGCACAATTGGCGCCACTTGCCGCACATGAAGGACGAAGCCCTTGCGCCCAACCCAACCGTTCTGAACTCCATACCGATAGCCGAAGCGAGTGACGGTACTCGCACCGAAGTCGAGAAGGCAGTAAGCCGCCTGATTGAGATTGCTCAGCTTCAGCAATCCACCCGCCGCCAGCTTCTCGACTGGCTCCGGGTGGAGCACGACGTAGCAAAGCCGACGCTGAAGCTCAAAACCCTCCTGGACCTCGGCAGCGACGCCTTCGTAGCGGAAGTCCGCAAGGCGCGCGGGCGGAAGCGGCCCCTATCCTCCGCCGCGCTGGCCAACCTCCGCCACGAGCACACCCGCTCCATCGCTCCCATGCGCACCCTCGCCACCGAAGCCCTCCGCCTCGAACGCCACCTCAGCGACCTCGTCAACGCCGCCTACCACCTCACGCCCGAGGAAACCGCGCTGCTCTGGCAGACGGCGCCGCCGAGAATGCCGGTGAGCACCGGTGCGTCCTCCTGCGGAGAATAACGAATGGCTCAACGAGCTAACCATCATTTTCTCGCGTCGCATAGACGTCGCGGGAAAACGGCGTTGGGCCGAAGGCGGAAACATACGGCCGCACACGTTGCTCAGGCAGTCGCTGAAGCCGCTTCCCCTCGTGCTCGATGACTTCCGG
>PWXP01000422.1 GCA_003561895.1 Planctomycetaceae bacterium
GAAACAAGGACCGCGGTTCGGTCGGCGATTTGGAGCAGTACTTCATCCCGCTCTATGATGAGAACATCTCGCCGGACGGGTCGGGAGGCGGCGTCGCCACGTGGTTGGAAATCTACGCGCTTGGCGGATTCGGCGAAGGGCGCCGACAAGTGATGGTGACGGCGCAATACGATAGTTGTTGTTTCCGCGGCGATCCCGAGGAGACCGTAAACACGTTCAAGGACATCGTTGCCGAGACCGTGAAGTCGTTGGGTCACGGTCGATGGGAACACGTGCTCGACACGACGCATCGATCCCATATGATTTCCCCCTGGGTGTTTGAACAGGTGGTCGCTCCCGTCGCACCCCATGCCGAGTCGTTGGATTGAGGCGACCACGTTGCCACGTAGCAACGCATGAAGGAAACTCCAAAAATGAACATGTGCGAACTGCGATTGCTCGTCGCGAGCGCGCTGATTTCCTTGCCGGCCACGTTGGCCCACGGCGAGGAATGTGACCGGTCGGAATACGCTCGAACGCTGCTGGAGGCGGGCGGGCAAACAGGCGTTGCGTTGAAAACGGCCGCAGAACTCGACCACCCCGAGGCGTTCCGCGTGACCGGCGAGGACGGCCGGACGCAGATCGAAGCTGCCACCGCGGCCGGATGGATTTACGGCGCCCAGGCCGTGGTGCGCGGCGATGCGCGGGCCGGGCGGGTGGAACAGCCCGACTTCGATATCCGCGGCGCGACCCTGTGGATTGCGGGCGCCGTTTCGGGCCGGCGGATCGCCGCGTATCACTCCGGCTTCGACGCTCAGCGGTTGCCATGGTTCTTCGATCGGGCATTCATGACCCGCTACCTGGACGCCTTGGCGGCCGCCCGATACAACACGCTTTTCCTCTGGGCCAGCCACCCGTTTCCCTACATTCTGGAGTTGCCCGAGTATCCCGGCGCCACCGGCCTGACCGACGCGCAACTCCGGCAGAACCAGGAACAGTTTCGCTGGCTTGCCGAGCAGTGTCAGCGGCGGAACATCCGGGTGCTGCTGCACTTCTACAATATCCACCTTCCGGAGAAACTGGCGTCGCGTCTTGGGGGCCGGCTGGCCGGCGGCTTCGGGGGCGCCAGGGCGAACCGGCCCACCCCGGAAATCGCCCACTACTACCGGTACATCCTGGACCGCTATTTCGACGAGTTCGACGGCGTGGGGCTTTACATCTGCCCGGGCGAAACCTTGGAATCGTCGCGCCAGTTGGAGTGGTTCCGCGACGTCATTTTCCAAGCGGCGAAGGAGAGCGGCAAGAACCCGCTGTTGGTCATCCGCGACTGGACGCTGAACCTGGACTTCCGCTCGCAAATTCGGGCCCTGTACGAGAACAGCTACTCGGAACTGAAGCACAACGACGAGACGTTCACCAGCCCCGTGCCCGACCGCCGCCACGAGCAGTGGCGCGACGTGCTGAAGGGGCATATCGTGAACCTGCACGGCCCGCCGATGGACCTCCAGCCCATGCGCTGGGGCAGCCCCGTGCTCATCCGCGAGACGGCCGGCGAGTGGCGGAACCTGGGCTTCGCCAAGGGGGCGAAAATCTACGGCCTGAGTTGCTTCGACTGGCCCATCACCCAGGACAAGCTGGAACCCGGCCAGTTCGGCTACCGCGAGCAGGTCGAGGGGCGCACGCTCCTGTCGCTCGACCGCGACGCGACCTACCTCGACGCCTTCGGCCGCTACCTTTGGAAGGTCGACCGCGACGAGCAGGCCGAACGCGAATACTGGAGGGAATACCTGGCGGCGAAGTTCCAATCGGAGCGGGCCGGCGAGGCCCTGTACCGCTGGTACGTCTTGACCGGTCCCATCAGCCCCGGCATGCAGAACCTGACTGCCGTGAGGTTCGGCAATTTCTGGGCCACGGTGATGCTCCAGAACCAGGGCGTCGACCAGATTCTCACCGCCCGCACGCGCATCGACGACATGCCCTTCACGCTTACCCGCGAGGCCGGCCGGACGCGCCAGATCTATTACTCACAGCCGGTGGACAGCTATTTCTTCGAGCGGTACAAGGCCCGGCACAATCTGCCCGGGTTGACCGAGCGGCTTTCGATGCCCGTGGCGCAGTACGCCGCCGAGTTGTCGGCCGGGCGGGAGGTGACCGACGCCATGACGCCGGACAAGGTGTGCGAGCTGCTGTGCGAGTTGGCCGCCGAGGCGCTGGAAGCTGCGCGGGAGGCGCACGCCGCGGCCGACGATCCCTGCGCCAAAAACGAGCTGGCACGCTTCGTCACCGACAGCGAGATGTACGTACTGGCCACCGAGGCGTTGGGGCACAAGGTGCAGGCGGCCATCCTCAAGGCGCGCATGACCCACACCGGCCGCGCCGACCTGGCCGAGCCGTTCCGCGAACACATGGAACGGTCGGTGGCCGTGTATGAAAAACTGGCCGAATTGACCGGCCGAACCTACCGCAACGCCAACGACCTGATGGGCCGGCACTGGAACCGTGAAGGCCTGGCCGAGTTCCGCAACGACCTGGCGGCTCAGCTCGCATGGCTCGAAGGCTTCCAGCCGCTGCCGGAAGGGGCGATTCGCGTCGAGGCCGAAGCCATGACCGGGCCGTGGCGGATCGGCAGCGACCGGTACACCGGGTTTTCAGGCACGGGCTATGCCGCGTCGTATTATGCGGCGGCTGCGGCGGAGCCCGACCCGATGACGGCATCGGTGCGGATTCCGGCCGACGGCGAGTACAGCGTGTGGGTTCGCGCGCTGGTGGGCGGGCAGCACCAAGACCGCGCGCTGGCCGTGGAGGTAGCGTCGCACCGCTTCGAGGCCACGCACGCGGGCGAGGGCCCTCCGGGCGGCGCGTTCACCTGGGAACGGGCCGGCAGCATCCGACTGCCCGCCGGCGCTGTCGAACTGAAGGTCCATCCCGTTGGCAAGCGTCATCCCACGGCCGATGCGATCCTGTTGACGCCCGACGCGCATTGGAAGCCGGACGCTTCACGGTCGTCGAGCCAGTGACGCCAACGTTACCGCATCAGTACCAACCCGTATGTCCTCGTAAACTCCGGAGAAACCCATGACGACCATCATGACGAGTAACCCACTTCGACGCCGGGCATCGGCCCTGGCGAGCGTGGGCGCGATGGCGGCGATCCTCACGGTAAGCGGCGCCGGCGCGAACGAGCGGGAACTCCAGCCGCTGCTCGAAAAGATCGACATGGAACTGTACGAGCAGAGCGAGGCCGACGTCCGCGCATGGCTGGACGCCGTGCTCGACCGCTACGGCGAGTTCGGCGTGTATCCCGACCACCTCGGCCGGCAAGTGCGGTTCAACGGTGATCGGGCGCGGGTCCATTTCGGCGACGGCTGGGCGGCCGAGGCGCCGGCCATGTTCTTCCGCGCGTACGAGATGCTGGGCGACGAGAAGTACCTGGAGGCGGCGCTGAAGTTCTGCGATTTCCTTTTGCAAGTGCAGCAGCCCGAGGGGCACTTCCCCGGCAACGCCACGGTGGAACGCGGCGGCAAGGCCTCCCGGCCCCGCGACGGCACCGCCCGGCTGCAAGACCGC
>PWXP01000226.1 GCA_003561895.1 Planctomycetaceae bacterium
CCGGTCGCCAGCGCCATACCGGCCATGGCCCCGGTGGCCAAAAGATTGAACTCCCGACGCGTGCAATGGTGACACATGGTACTTCTCCTTGGGATTGGTGGTTGTAGAACAATTCGGGCTTACATGAACTCACTCGCTGGTGTTTCCTATAGTTTCCATATCGCCGTTCCGGGCGAGGCCAGCACCGAACGCGGAATCCATGCGGGCACGGTGGCCGCGGCGGCGGCCGTTTTCAGGAACGTGCGGCGAGGAAGGCAATGTGAGCGGGTCATCGTTAGATCCTTTAGGTTGCAAGCGTAGTCTGTGGAGAATACTTCTGGTCAAACGCGGCACGCCCGTGGGGGGCGGCGGTCAGTTTACCCATATCGGGCTCGAAATGGCTTCCTCGCGGTCGGTTTGTACGACGCGAACATAATAGAGGCTGGGATCATCGGCATTGAAACCACGGTCGGACCATTCCAGTTGTACCTCACATTCGTTCGGGGTGGTAGCCCAGACGACCTCGCCGTTCTTGTTGATCTCCACCCGGGCGATGTCGGTTGTGCCGACGGCGCGAATGGAAATAAGGGGTGCGCGCGCTGTGCGAAACTCGGAACCCATCGGCCGTCCGTCGGCGAACACCTGGAGCACAATGCGAGCGCCGCTGGTGGCGTAGACGTGCCGATCGTACAGCGCGCGGAAAACGGCCTCCCGCGTGCGCTCGGGAGCGTAGACTCCGATCAATCCCATGCCGATCTCTTGGTTCGACCAGTCGCCCGTGGGACGGAGGTATCCGTAGCCCGGCGAACCGTAGTGGTTGTCGCTGCTGGCCATGATGGCCAGGCGCTGCCCCCGCGCGAGGAACGTGCCCGCCCAAGCTTCGCTGCGGCGGTGTTCGCTGAAGATCTCGATCGCGCGCCGCACGTCGGGATGGTGAAACTCGGGATTCCCGCGGCGCCCGCCGATGTGTGGAATGCACAGCACGTCGCGGTCGCCCAGGCGCTGGGCGAGCCGTTCGAATAACTCCTTGACGTGGGGCACGTTCGGCTTCGGGCCATGGTACATTTGCAGGTTGCGCCGATCATAGTAATTTCCAGAGCGATACAGCGGCGGGTCGTCTTCCAGAAAGTACACGTTGTGATCGCCGCCCACGTTCGTATTGCCGCTCCACTCGTATGCTTGCAGCGTGACGAAGGAACCGGGCCGATACACGGCGTTGGTAACCTCTTTCGAGTGTTCCCACATTTCGTCGACGATCTCGAATGCGTGGTCGCTGACGGCGCAGATATCGAGTCCGGCAACGCGCTCGGCGAAGTCGTAATATTCTTCGACCGTCCCGCGCCCGTCGGAAAACAGGGTATGGCCGTGCAGGTCGCCCCAGAGTAACCGCTTTTCGGGCGGGTCGCTGCCGGCGACCACCGGGTTACTCCGCGCTTCGAAACGGCCGTCGGAGGCGACCAGTGTGTGAACGCCGGGCTCGGCAAGGATCACGTCTTCGAAACGGAACACGCCTTGATCATCGGCAGTGAACGTGTGCTCAGCATAGCATTTGGCCTCCGGGCCGCCCGGTGTGTGCAGCCGGACCGTGCCGCGGTAGCACGGTGCCGGATTGCCGTAGCGGTCCTCGGCCCGCACGAGGAACCACGTGGGCTTCGACGTGACCGCATCCGAGGGGGCGACGACATTCAGGCGATGCGGCTGGGCGGCCACAATTTCGACGGCCGGGCTGCGCGCCAGCGGGAGGAACTCGCCGCCGCCCTCGACGTCGGCATAGCACTTGAAGACGAACCGCCGCTCGCAGAACGGCTGCACGGCCAGGCCGGGCGAGCCGCCCGAACGATCGCCGAAGGTCACCCGCAACGTCTCTCCCGCCTCGAGCCCCCGCTCCGGCAGCAGCACCTCGACGATATTCTGCCACGCGAAGTACTGGGTGAAAAACCGGCTACGAACGCGGAAGTCGATCGTTAGCTCGACCGGCTGCCCCCGTTCGGCTTCTATCGTCAGGTAATTACGTTCGCGTGGACGGTTCACCTGAGGGCTGGACCACTGGTGGGCCAAGTGCCGCATGGCAATGCGCAGGCCGCCCCCGGCCCGGACGCCGGCCTTCCCGGCCGTATACACGAGTGTCCAAGTCTGGTGTGAACATACCTCGATGGTCGCCGGCCCGTCCAACACCGCGGCGCCGATGCCCAGTTCCTGCCCGCGGGCAACCGCCTCTCGCTCGTATCGGTTCGGTAGGACCGGTTCGACGAATCGCTCCTCGCCGGCCGGACCGGCAGAGGCGGTCACGAGCGTACCCGGAATACCGCAGGTTGACAGGCAACCCAGAGCGAGCGTCTTGCCTCCTTCGAGAAACTGCCGACGGGTCGTGCGTTGTACCATGTGAGCACGTCTCTTTCGTGCTTGTCTACGCTAGAAGCGACTTGTTGCTTGACGTTCTTTCGGTGCAACGGCGCCCAACGCCATACCTACGTTAACCGTTCGCGGGCGGCTGTGGCGTTCGAGCCGTCGGTGAAATAATCCCCATTGGACGAAGCGGCTTTCTCCGCCGGCAATTCCCGGCGTAACAGGGGCGTAGTGGCTCATGCGGGGTAACCGTCCACGGAGCGACGGTACCAATTCTTTCGCATTGTGCCGTATACCGGCTAGTATAGCCAAGGTCCATGGGCACGTCAGCGCCCCGAAGGACGAAAACGCTCGATTTCCATGGAAACCCAGAGTTTCGCATGGCGAGGGCCGCCGGCGCCGAGCGAGAACGCCCAACCCGAGCGTCCATACCGATGAGTACACCCAAAAGCAAGAGCGTTGTCAACAAGCCGGGGCGAAATTGCATTAGTTTCCGCAAACCCCTATTTCCCAAGGGGTTACGCACGACCAGCCACCCCAATCCCGCCGCAATTTTCCCGGTCGGACTGGCGGAGCGAAGACTTCCCCGCGTTGGCACTTCGCGGCGGGCCAGCTCTTTCGGGCACATCCATATAGCCGGACGAGTGGTTACGTCTTGCGAGAAGAAGACGGCGGAGTGCACTTGCGGTTAGATTGGCGAACAGCACCGTTGGAGTTCACGCTTCAGCGTGTTGGGGGGCGCCGTCGGTTCGCACGCTGAAGCGTGAACTCCAACAACGGGCGGGCTAAGGCGTGAACGGCGCGCCGCAAGCCCGCTGTTCCACCCGCGCGGGGCTAGCCGGCCGTTGTGGCAGGATGCCCCGAAGCCCGGTCGGCCGCGGCCACGAGGGTCCACATGAAGTCCTCGACCAGCGCGTCGCGCTCGGCCCGGGTGCAGGTTTGCGGGGCGAACGACGCGCGGTGCTTCATCCTCTCGAAGGTGGCCAGCATCCAGTCGGCCAGGCCGTGCGGTGCGGCAATGGTCAGGCCGGCCGTGTTGCAGGCCGCTCGGATGAGCCCTGCGTGCCGCAGAAGGCATCATAGGCGGAACTTGTCGTGTGATGCACACGTCCGGAAAGTCAACGGTATCGATCATAGACGGCGTCTTCCTCGGCGTCGTCGACGAGGAACTGCTCGTAGGCCATCTGTTGCCAAGCGTCGTCGTCGGGGTCCCGGTTCAC
>PWXP01000464.1 GCA_003561895.1 Planctomycetaceae bacterium
CCAGCCTGTCTTTTCCGGCGACAGGCTGGAAGCCTATCCCACGCTTGAAGTTCCCGGTAGTTTATTGTTTTACACCGCCTAACCGTTCACGGGCCGGCCGGGGACCTGTCGCCTTACCGGCCGAAGGGCATTGTCCCTCGTGAACGGTTACCGCTCACGCCAACTCCACCATGGCCTTCACCACGCCGTCGCGGTAGCCGGCAACCAGTTCGAACGCGTCGCCGATCCGGTCGAGCGGGAAGTGGTGGGTGACCAGCGGGGCGGCGTCCATGCGCCCCTCGGCCAGCATGCCGAGGACCGGCGCCACGCAGTCCTTCTGCCGCCGCACGTTCCGCACGGAAAGCTCTTGGACGCGGAACGGGTGCGGGTCGAACTCAACGCGCGGCGCCGGGGGAATGCCCACCTGCATGAGCGTGCCGCCGGGGGCTAACAACTCGGCCGCCTGGTCGATGCAGGCCGGGTCGCCCGAACATTCGAACACCCGGTCCAGCCCCAGCGGCTCGCGCTGGAGGATGGCCGACACCGCGCCCGTTTCGGCGGCGTTGACGGTGTAGTCGGCGCCGCAGCGACGGGCGAGTTCGAGGCGGGGTTCGAGCAGGTCGGACACGTACACGGTGCACGGCGCTGCGGCCTTCGCGCACAAAAGTACACTGAGTCCGATCGGCCCGCTGCCGAGGATGGCAATTCGAGCAGCCGGGAACATCTCCGCGAGCTTCACCGCGTAGAGACCGACCGAAAGCGGCTCGGCCAGGACGGCCAAGTCGAGCGAGACGGCGTCGGGCACCGGCAGGCAGTTGGCCGCCGGCACGGCGGCCAGCTCGGCCGCAGCGCCGGGCGCCTGGCCCGGACTGCCCATGAAGCGGAGGTTTCGGCAGGTGTTCTGCCGGCCGGTGCGGCACTGGTCGCAGGCGCCGCACGTGAAGGCGGGATCGATGGCCACGCGGTCGCCCGGCTTCAGCCGTGCGGCGGCCGGGCCCACCTCCATCACCGTGCCGGCGCACTCGTGGCCGAGCGTCGCTGGGAACTCGACCCGCTGCGCCCCGATGCCGCCTTCGGCGTAGTAATGCACGTCGGAGCCGCACACGCCCAACCGGCCGATTCGGACCAGGACGTGATCGGGCTGCGCGATGGCGGGCGGGGGTTCGTCGCGTAGTTCGATTTGCCTCAGGCGGGTGAAATAGGCGACCTGCATCTCGTACCTCGCTTTGTACCAACTGAAGGGAACGGTCCCATTTTCGCGGCGAAAGACTGTTCTCGACAAGGGACACCCGCTCCGCCGCGAAAATCGAGAGAGTGCCGCGTGAATGGTTACCGACTGGCGTCCCGCTCGGGCCGGCGGGACCTACGAAGTCGAGTATATGGGTAGTCGGAAACCCCGGCAAAGTTAATATAGGTCGTCTTGCCCCCTCTTCAGAGAAGGGTTTTCCATCCGAAGGGACAAAAAACGCAGAACCCCTGTTGTGTTTTCCGATGGGTTGGGTATGATCCACCATTGAGTACTGTTTGGCCGAAGGCCGCGCGCACCCCCCCGGGGTTTCCGTGCCACAGTCGTCGGTCTGTTTACGTTCGGGTTCTGATGTTTTGAAGGAGTGGCTACCATGCCGCAAGGGACGATCAAAAAACTGATCGCAGACAAGGGTTTCGGGTTCATCGATGGAGGGCGGGGCGACCTGTTCTTCCACCACAGCCAGATCGAGGGAGCAACCATCGAGGAGCTTCGCGTGGGGCAGCAGGTGACATTCGAGGAAGGGAGCGGTCCGAAGGGCCCTCGCGCCGAGAACGTCCGCCCCGCCTGACGACCGAAAAACCTTGGTAGCCGCCTCCCGGCTGCCCAATCAATCGAAGGCGACATGCCAGAGCCCCCGGCGTTGCATATCGGCCGGGGGCCCTTTTCGTTCTTCACCACTCCACCGCCACCGCCGCGGTGGTCATGCCGGCGCCGACCGAGCAAAGCAACAGCTTGTCGCCTTGCTGCAGGTCGGCGTCGAGTTCGGTCAGCGCCAAGGGAATGCTGGCGCTGGAGGTGTTGCCCACGTGGTCGACGTTCAGGAAGAACCGCTCAAACGGCAACCCGCTCCGCTTGGCCGCCGCTTTCAGAATGCGCCCGTTGGCTTGGTGGGGAATGATCCAGCGGGGGGTATCGTGTTTCCAACCTGCCCGCCGGAGTGAATCGCGGATCAGGTCGGAAAAGCTCTCGGTGGCCAGGCGGAACAGCGAAGGGCCCTCCAGCCGGATCCACGGATCGGTGGAGCATTGGCCGTTGAGCACCACGTAGCCGGGCTCCTCGCGGCGCGCCATCCGCAGCCCGCGCGTGTCGGAGCCCAGCAGCACGTCGCACACCCGGTGCCCCGGGCCGGCGGCGGAAACCACTGTGGCGCCCGCCCCGTCGCCGAAGATGAAGTAGGCGCTCTGGTCGTCCGGGTCGAGCAGGCGCGACTGCATGTCGACCCCCACGGTGAGCACGTGGCGGGCCAGGCCGGAACGGATCATCCCCTGCGCGACGGATACCGCGTACAGCCACCCCGAACAGGCGGCGTTCAGATCGAACGCCGGGATGGCCCGCAGGCTCAAGCGATCCTGCAGGATGCAGGCGGTCGAGGGCATGGCCACGTCGGGGGTGGTGGTGGCCAGGATGATGCCGTCAATATCCTTTGCATCCACTCCGGAGCGACGAATTGCTTCCAGCGAGGCGGCGTAGGCCATGTCCGAGGGTTTTTCATCCTCGGCCGCCCACCGGCGCTGGTGGATACCGGTCACCTGGAAGACGTAGTTGGCCGAGATGTTGGGGAACTGCCGGGCGAGTTCCTCGTTGGTCACCACCCGCTGGGGCAGGTAGCCGCCGAAGCCCCGCAAGAACACGTCGCCCGCGCCGCCGGTCGGCGTGGTGGGTTGCCGGGTGGGGGCCGGCAAAGGGCCCTTCCCCTCGGCCGCTGCCGGCGCCGGCGGAATCCAATCGCGCATGGCGGGGTCGGTCGTCTCGATTTCCATAACCGGTTCGCTCAGGGCGAGCGTCTCGCCTTCGAGGTGCAGTAAACGGATGACTTTGCCGGCGCACGGCGCCTCAAAATCGAACACCGACTTGGCGCTGTCGACTTGGGCCAACGATTGGCCCGCCTCGAACCGGTCGCCCTCGGCCACGTTCCACTCGATGATTGTGACCTCGGTCTCTGCAGCGCCTTGAGCCGGCAAAAACAGCGATAGCCGAAACAACTCGTCCTGCATTATGGGTGCACCATCCGCCGGATGGCGGCGGCGATCTTTCCGGGGTTGGGGCGATAGTACGATTCCAGTTCCGGAGCGAACGGCACGGGCGTATCGGTTGCCGCGACAAGCTCAGGGGGGCATTGTAACGAAAAGGCCCCCTGGCAGAAAAGCTCCCCGATGAGGGGATACCCAATTCCTGCCGCAGCAGCGCACTCCTGAACCAGCAGCAGCCGGCCCGTCTTCGCCACCGACTGCCGGATCGGGTCGAGGTTCAGCGGCCGGAGTACGAAGGGATTCCATACCTCGATGCCGCCACCGACCTCGGCGGCGGCGGCCAGGGCGTCGTGGACCATGGCCCCGAAGGCCACCAGCGTGAGCCGATCGCCCTCGGTGTACCGCCGCGGACGCCACACATCGGCCAGATTGCCGTCGAACTCGATCGGCCCGCTGCGGCTCCAGTACATCAGCTTGTGTTCGAGGACCAGACACGGGGTGCGGTCGTAGAAGCCGGCCAGCAGGGCCTCGAAGGTCTCCTGGGGCGTTGCCGGGTACAGCAGTTTCAGGCCGGGGAAGCACGACCACAGGCCCTCGAACTCGCCGGAGTGGAACGCGCCGAGGGTCAGCCCACCCCCGCAGGGAAGCCGCATCAATAGGGGCGCCGGGCGGCCGGCGCGGAAGAACCAAGTGCCGGCATTCAGGCCGATTTGGGTGGTGGCCTCGGTTGCGAAGTCGGCGAATTGGAACTCGAGGATCGGTTCGGCGCCCACTTGCGAGGCCCCCAAGGCAAAGCCGACCGTGGCCGACTCGCAGATGGGCAGGTCCATCACCCGCTCCGCCCCGAATCGCTCGATGAGCCCCTTGCACGTCTTGAAGGCCGAGCCGTACGTGCCCACGTCCTGCCCGGCCAAAAATGCGCGGCCGTTGTGCTCCAGGAGGTAATTCAGCGCCAGGCGCACGGCATCGCCATTCTTCGCCCGCGGCGCGGCGAACGGCGCCACGCGCGAGCGGGCGCGGGAGCAATACGAAACCCACGCGTGCCGCTTCGGTTCGGGCCGGCCCACGCGCAGGGCGTCGTGAACCGCCTCCTCGATCGCCGCCTCGACCTCCGCCTCCAGTTCGGCCGCCTCGCCCTCACTGTAACCGGCGATGTCGAGCAGGCGTTGGCGGGTGGCGGGCAGAGGATCGCGCCGGCGCCATGCCTCGAGCTTTTCGCGCGGCACATAGTCGCCCTTGTCGTACGCCGCGTGCCCCTGCAAACGCAACGCGCGGCATTCGAGGATCATGGGTTCGGGATCGGGCTGCATGAGGGCCAACGCCTGCTGGACCGTCGTGTAGACCTCCCAGGCGTCGGTCCCGTCGATCGTCTTCCCGGCGATGCCGTAGCCGGCCGCCCGGTCGGACAGGTTCGCGCAGCGGTACTGCAACTCGGTAGGCGTCGAGAAGGAGTAGTTGTTGTTCTGCACGAGGAACAGCACCGGCACGCGGCGCACGGCGGCCAAGTTGATGGCCTCATGGAACTCGCCCGTGCTGCTGCCCCCGTCGCCAATGACCGCCAGGCCGAACACGTCCTCGCCCTGCCGCCGCGCGGCCCAGGTGGTCCCCACGGCCACGCTCAGCATGCGGCCGAGGTGGCTCATCATGGGCAGGCGCCGCTGTGCGGCGTCGCCGTGATGCACGTTCCCCTCGCGGCCGTGGGTGGGGCTTTCGGCGTTGGCCAGGTACTGGCACACCAACTGGTACGGTGTGGCGCCCAGCAGCAGGTGCGCGACGAAATCGCGGTGCAACAGGGCGGCTACATCCTCACCCGGCCGCAGGGGCATCGCCGCCCCCACCGCCGTGGCCTCGTTGCCCGCACTGCTGGTGACCGTCCCCTTCACGTAGCCTTTGCGGAACAGCTCCAGCAGCCGCGCCTCCAACTGGCGCGAGAGGAACATGGCCGGGTAGGCGAGCGGGTAAAACGCCTCGGGCGAGAGCACGTGCGGACGGCGGGGCACATCGAGCGGTTCGTGCGCTACCACTCCCAAACGTGTGGGCTGAGCGTCACACTCTGACGGGGCGTGCGGAGCAGCCTGCACGGTGGGCGGCCCGCCGACCGGGTCCATTCCGGTTACCGTTGTGTGATCGGTCTCGGTCCGTGACTGCAATTTTTCGTCCTCTCTTCGCGAAACTCGAAACCCTGACTGCCTGAGGCGCAAAAACTTGCGTTGCGGGGCCGACACCGCGAAGAAAACGCGCCTCCGCGCCGAGACAATGCACCCTGAATACCATGTTTTCCCGATTAATACAACCGCAACCGACCGAAATACGTTATTTCACCGGCGGTGCCTTCTCGCGAACCTCCTCGGCGGCTTGGAAGCGATCGAGCAGGAGGAAGCACACGGCCAGCAGGCGCGCGGCCTCCGCGTCGGGGGCGAGGTCCCAGCGGGCTCGGGCGGTACCCAGGGCTCGGAGGTGGTCGCCGGCGGCAAGCTGCCGGAGTACGGCCGCGTGCAAGCGCCGCTTCTGATCGTGGACGGCGGCTACCAGCGAGAGGTCGCACTTGCAGCGCCGGCACTGCAGGGCTGGTACCTGCCAGGCCTTGCACGTGGGGCATCGCAGCGCCGTCTTCCGTACGGCCAGAAACGGCTTCACGGCGTCCGGAAGCCATGCCCGCCATACAGCCGGCCTTCGCTCGACCGGGGGTTGCGCGGCGGGCGCTTTCCGCCGGCGCATCGCGGTGCGGGGTCTTCCCGGCGCCGGGGTGGCGTTGCGTGCGGCAAAGCCGAATTGGGCGGCCCAAAAATGGAAACCGCTGCCGGCCGGCCCACGCCCCCGGGCCCGGGCGCTGAGCGTGAACAGCCCGCTGGTTCGCTTGCCCGCCCGCAGCAGACGACGCGCGGCTACGGTGCGGCCCGGCCCGGAGCGGCCGTTAGGACTCGGTTGCACCGTCCGCCGTCCCGGACCCGGCGGCAGACGGCCCCGCACGGCCCCGCCGGGCCGCAACATCGCACCGCGCCGCCCACCCGGAAGCCAATGCACGGCGGTTGCCGGCCGCACCGGCGGGCGCGATCTTGGGAACAGCCCGGGGAGCGGGCGCCCGAGTTTTCGGGGTACGATGGGGGGCCGCGTTTCGCGCATCAATGTCAGGCGTCTTGGAGGTAGAAGACCAGGTCGTCCAGTTGCTCGCGAATCTGTTGCACGCGGTCGGCGTCGGCCTTGGCCACGGCTTCCTGTAGCTCGCCGACGAGCTTGCGCATTTCGGCGGCGTCCTCGGTGGAAGCCTCTTGGATCAGGCGCCGGGCCTTGGCGATCAGTTCGTGGGCTTCGTCGAACTGTGGCTCGCCGGGCGCAGCCTCTTTGCCCGCCTCGGTGATCGAGCGGTCGTCGGGGGTCTCCTCGCCGGCCTGGCCGAACATGGTGGCCAGTTTCGCCTTGGCGTCGGCCTGGCTTTTGGCGCGGAAGCGGGTGACGGCGTTGTCGATCCGCAGTTGCTTTTCCAGCCCCGTCTTCCGCTCCACGGCGGTGACCGTAAGGATGCCGTCCAGGTCGAGTTGGAACCGGACGAGGATTTCGTTCCCTTCCTCGGCTTTCTCGTCGAGGCCCTCCAGGCAGAACCCGCCCACCCCCTGGTTGAACCGCACGTTCTGGTTCTCGCCCTGGTATACGTCCAGGCGGGCCACCTTCTGCCCTTCGCAGGCGGTGTAGTAGATTTCGGAGCGGCTGGCGGGCAGCGCCGTGTTGCGCGGGATGATCTTGGAAAAGACGTCGTCGCTGATCATCCCGTGCAGTTCGCCGAGAGCCCGGATTCCCAGCGTGTGCGGGGTGATGTCGCCCAGCACGGGTCCCACGTCCACGCCGCCGATCAGCCCGCCCTGCACCGCTGCGCCGAGCGCTACGCATTGGTCGGGGTCGATTTCCGAGTGCAGTTCCTGGTGGAGCTGATCGGCGAGAAGATCGTGGACCAGGGGGGTGCGGGTGCTGCCGCCCACCAGGATGACGCGGTCGATCTGGCCGGCGTTGAGCTTCGCGTCGTCCAGCGCCGCATCGACGCGGGTGAGCGTCTTTTTCAGGAGCGGCTCGATGAGCGGTTCGTACTGGCGGCGGTCGATCACCATGTTCACGTGCAGCGGCTTACCGCCCTTCTCTGCGATGAACTCCTCGGCGATGGTCGTGAAGACCTCGAACGAGAGCCGCTTCTTGGCCTCTTCGACTGCCTGGAGCATGCGCGAGCGGGCGGTGGGGATCTCGCGCAGGTCGACCTCGTGCTCCCGGGCGAACGCGTCGCACACGTGATCGAGCAGCAGTTGGTCGAAGTCGTCGCCGCCGAGGTGGGTGTCGCCGTGGCTGGCGAGCACCTCGACCACGCCCTGTTCGATCTGCACGATGGACACGTCGAAGGTGCCGCCGCCGAGGTCGTACACCAGCAAGCGTTCGTTCCGCTCGGAATGCGGCTCGTAGATGAGCGAGGCGGCGGTGGGCTCGTTGATGATGCGCACGACGTCGAGTCCGGCCATTTCGCCCGCCTGGCGGGTGGCCTCGCGCTGGTTCTCGTTGAAGAAGGCGGGCACCGTGATGACCGCCTTGGTGCAGGTGCGGCCCAGGGCCTTGGCGGCGCGGTCCTTCAGCGTCCGCAGGATCATAGCGGATATCTCCTGCGGCGAGTAGTTGTTGCCCGCCACGGTGATCGTGGCCTCTTCGCCCATCCGCCGCTTGATCGACTTGACGGTCCGCTCGGGGGCCACCAGCGCCTGGTTTCGGGCCTCCTGCCCGACCAGCAGCCGGCCCTCACTATCGAGCCCGACCACCGAGGGCAAAATGCCCTGGCCCAGTTCATCGCACAGCAGTTCGGGCTTGCCGTCCTTGATGATCGACACTACGCTGTTGGTGGTGCCCAGGTCAATTCCCAGAATCGGGTCCATGATTCACTCCTCTTGCTCGGTCGTGTTGGGTGTAGGGGTTGCGCCGCGGCTTGCCACCGCGCGCACTTCAGCAAAACGTATAGCGCGTCCGTTCCAGCAATAGCCGGGCCGGACTTCCTCGATGACGGTTTCCGGTTCGGCGCCGGGGGCGTCGACCAGTTCCACGACGGTCATGGTTGCCGGGTCCACGCGGCAACCTTCCGTTTCCACCCGCTCAACGCCTTGCGCGGCCAGTTCGCGGGCGAGTCGCGAGCGGATCAGCGCATAGCCTTGCAGGAGTTGGGCGAACTCCCCGGCGACGGTTTGGGCCATTTGCTCGCAGGCGCGGTCGCGCACCCGCTCGTGCCAGCGGCGCCAGCGCCGGCGCCGCCACCACCGCTGGCGCTGGAACTCGGCGTCGAGTTCCGCGCGGAGTTGTTCGGCCGCGGCAGTCGCCCGCCCGTGCGACGCCTCGAAGGCCTCGGCGCCGCGCAGCAGGGCCTCGTCGAGCCCGGCCAGCGCCTCGACCAGCGGCAGCGCCGCCCGCAGCGCCGCCGCGTCTTCCTGGGCGCGAACCGCTTCGAACCGCCGGATGGCCTCGTGCAGCCCGCCCAAGGCCGCTTCCGCCGCTTCTTGCAGCCCGCGCTGGCTCTTCGTGTGCAGCTTGGCCTCCTGGCGGAGGGCTGTCAAGGCTTCCACCACCTGGAGGAAGCCGATTTTCGGCAGCGGCTCCTCGGCCACGAAGGTTTGCGTGCCGTCCAGGCCCGCCGCCCGGGCGGCCTCGACGTCGGCCAGCGACCGCGCCTCGTACCGCGTCTGCGAGAGCCAGTCGCGAAACTGCTCGATCATCGCTTCGTTTTCACGCCAGGTACGCATCAGAGTTTTCCAATTGCGAGCAACGCTTGGGTGGGGATTCGCGGCGAGCGGAGGTCGGGCCGCACTTGCTCCCGCAAGCTGTCGAAGGTATAGGCCGATTTCACGCTGAACAAGCGCTTCTGGAGGCTGACCACCGGGTCGCGAATTTCGTCGTAGGCCTGGCGGATGGCCGCAAACCGCTCCGGCTCCCGCTCGGGAGAATGCCGCCGCACCAGTTCCAGATACCGGCGCCGGATCGCCTCGCCGTCGGCGCTGTGCTCCAGGCCGAGCACTTCATAGGGATCGTTCATGCTTCACCTCGTGGGAAGTTATCTTCCGCCGTTGGTTCTACCGGCTTGCTCCAATGCCCGCCGGGCGGCTTCGATCAATTCCGGCGGCAGCCGTTTCGACATCGCGGCAAACACCTCGTCGAGGTCGAGCGGTTCCTCGTCGTCGTCGTCCTCGTCGTCCTCGTCGTCGTCCTCGTCGTCGTCCGCTCCAAAAAAACTCATCTGCCGCGCCCAGGGGCCGAAGCGGTACTCGCCGTCGCCCTCGCTGCCGTCGCCGTCATTTTCGTCATTTTCGTCATCTTCGTCGTCTTCGTCGTCCTCCCAGATTTGCCGGGCGATCGCGGTTCGCTTCCGCATCTCCTCCAAGGCGGTAGCCGCCTGTTCCATCAGCGGAATGAGGGACCGGTCGGAGTGATCGTCCGATGCCCGGGCCAGTTCGAGCGCGCGCAATAAGTGCTGTTGCGCCAGCTCACAGTTGCAGCGGAACATTCCGCGGCCCACCTCGTCGCTCGCCCGCCAGTAGTGGAAATGTGGGTTGTTGGGGAACTGCTTCAGGCCGACGGCCACCAGCGCCGCTTGCAATGGCTGCTGGCGCGGCAGGCCGTCGAGAAACCGGCATACGGTCTTCAGGTCGGCTTCCTTCCAGGCGATGCGCTTCGCCCGGCCGAGATACTTCACCGTCAGCCGCTCCTGGGTGGCCCGGCCGGTGTAGTTTCGCTTGCCGAGCTTCAGTGCCAGGAGGAGAGCGGCCAGCAGGCCCGCCGTGCGGCTGGTCGGCCGCGCCTCGATGGCCGACTTGAAGCGGTTGTCGAAGTCCTTCTTCAGGTTCCGAGGCAGCCGGTATTCGGCGGCGGTGCCGCTCATGATCATCCAGACGGCCGCCGGTTCGCCGGCGTGGCGCAGCGCCGCTTCGAGATGCCGCTGCCCGGCCTCGAAGTGCTTCGCCTTGAACTCGACCGCCGCCCGCATGGCGTCGAGCACAAAGGGCTCCAAGCCCTCCGGCGCGTTTTCGGAGGCCTGTTCGACCTCGCGCCGGGCTTCGGCGAATTTCCGGCCGATGGCCAGGCCGCGAATGTGCGTGACCCGCTGGTTCCAGCGCAAGGTGGTGCACTGCGGATCGCGCGGCCGCAACCGCAGCACCGCCTCGACGTGGGCCTCCGACTTCCCGGGCTCGTTCCGCGCGAGGTGGTAGTTGGCCAGCCATAGGCGGGCGTCGAAATCGTCGGGCTCCACCTCCACCAGCCGGCGCCATACCGCGGCGGCCTTGTCTTCCTCTTCCCGTTCCTCGTGGAACCGGGCCAGATCGCGGTGCGCGGCGGTCAGGCGGGGGCAGCTTTCGATCGCCTGGCGCAGTCGGCGGGCGGCCTTGTGCCGAAGCTTCTCGCCCTCCTCCGGATCGTGATCGTACCAGGGGAACGGGCTCGGCCTGTCGGCCAACGCCGCGAACCGCAGCAGGGATTTCGCCACGTAATGGTGGACCAGGCCCACGGCGATCGGGCGTTCGTCTTCCCGCAGGCAGGAGATCGTGGCCAGGTCTTCGATGTAGTTTTGCCAGTGGCGTTCGAAGTCGAACCGATACTCGCAGCTCGCGTGCTCGATGCCGAGAGCCCAAGCGCGGTTCCAACGGGGGTCCAAGGCGGGGGCCGGCCCGATGGCTTCAAGCCGCTCGAGCATTTGGCGGTTGTCATCGCGGACGGCGTGTTTCCACATCAGGTCGACGATCTTTTCGACCAGCGGCGCGTGGCCCTTCGCGAACCGTTGCCGAAATTGGCGATATCCGCGGAAAAAGGCGGACCAGTTGCCCGCCCGCCAGTGCTCGGCCAGGTCGTTCAGCGGTGCGGCCGCCGGGCTCGCTTGGATCCTCGCTTCGAGTTGGGCCTGGACGTCGGTAACGTCCACCGCGGCCTGGTCCGGGCGCAGGTGCCCGTCGGCGACCAGCAACGTTTGCCCAATCCGAAACGCCGGCCTCTTCGGATCGAGGCGCTGCCAGTTCGCCGCCGCGCGGTCGACGTCGCCCAAATAAAACGACGAGAGCCCGCGGAGGAACAACTTCCAGTCGCCCAGCGGTGAGCTGCGAGGCAGTTCGCGCAGGGCCTCGACGGCCACGCCGTCGTCGCCGCGTTCGATGGCCGCGAATGCTTCACGGACGCGCTGCACGTGGGCCGCAACCCCCCCATGCTGTGGGGCCAGGGCTCGCGGGTCCAGCACAGCCTGATCGGCCAGGACGATCAGAAGCTCCGGCTCCTGCTCCAGCACGGCGGCTTCGTCGGCCTGCGCATCGCCCACCACCACCTGCAAACGGGGGATGCGATCAAGAATCTCCGGGGCGCTGGGCTTCATATCGAGCAGTTTGCGGAGGATGGCCCGCGCTTCCGCCGGCATCTTCAGCCGATGAAGCTGCTCGACCCGCCCCAGGTAGGCCTGCTCCAACAGGGTGCGGCACTCGGGCCGGGGGTCCTGCCGAAAGCAGGCTTCCGCCTCTTTGACCGCCGTCTTGGCGTTTCCCTTCGCCAGTTCGCGCCGCGCCCGTTCCAGAAGCTGCGCCCCACCGCGTGATTTGTTCCGATTTCGGTTCTTTGCCATGGCACACGTCCGTGCGTACTGCAGGAAATGATGGGAAAATCGTCAGGGCCAGCCGAGTAGCCCGGCTGGCCCAAAAAGCCGGAATTGCCAAGCCAGCCAGCCATCAATCTACCACGTTCGGCGAGGCCTGCAAACAGGGAATGGGCGGAATTTTTCCGAAGCGGCCGATACCCACTCTTGCCCGGCGGACGCAACGGTGGTATCAAGACCACATGGCTATCCCCCCCGCTGAATTGTGAGACCGATGCGGACAGGAAAAGACCGGTCGCGCTCACCCCCAGGAACGGGTACGGCTCATGGAACGCTCCATTCTTGCGACGGAAATCCACAAGCCAAGCGACGTGGCGTTCGCCGCGCAGCGGTCGCAGCTTGTGGCCTCCCAACTGGGCGTCGCTTCCGCGCCGGCGAAGACCTTCGGCAAGGCCGTTCGGGCGGCGGCGCGCAACGCCCTGGCCCACGCCGGAAGCGGCAAGTTCCGGCTGCGGGTGAGCACCCGCGCGGCGCCGCCGAAGCTCGAAGCGGTGGTTGCCGATTCCCAGCCCGCGGACCGGCACGCCGCCGCGCCGCCGGTGACCGCGCCCCCTGCGGAGGAAGCCAATGCGAGAGACATTACTCCGGCTGTGCAGGGGGTCGACTTCTTCTCCCTGGACAGCCGGCCGGAGGGCGGCGCCGTGGTCCGGCTGGGCATGGCCCTACCCACCCCCCTAACGGTCGACAAGAACGTGTTCCCCCATTGGGCCGCTCCCTTGGCCCGGGTGCGCGAATCGGCCGCGCTGGGGGCCGCCTTGCGGCAAATCGCAGCGCTGTGCCACGAGCGGGCCGCCGCGGTGGAACGCCAACGGGACTTGGAAGCCGAACGCGAAACCCTGCGAGCCAGCCACCAAAACCTCTCGCTGCTGGCCACCGTGGCCCGAAAAACCGACAGCGCGGTGATCGTCATGGACCGCCAGTCGCAGGTCGAGTGGGTCAACGCCGGCTTCGTACGCCTGACCGGCTACACGCCGGCGGAGGTGACCGGCTTCCCACCGGCCGACTTCCTACACGGACCGCAAACCGGCCCCGAGGCCGCCAGCGAGATCGCCGCCGCCTTCGCGGCCGCCCGCAGCCATAGCCAAGAGTTGCTCCATTACCGCAAGGACGGCGCAACTTACTGGGCCTCGTTGAGCATCACCCCGGTATTCGAAGAAGACGGGCCGCTTTCCCGATGGATCTGCATCTTCAGCGACATCACCTCCCGCTGCGAGGCCCAGGCGGCGCTGGAACGGGCTCGCGACGCGGCCGAGGCGGCCAACCGAGCCAAGAACGCGTTCCTGGCCAACATGAGCCACGAGGCCCGCACCCCCCTGAACGCAGTCATCGCCATGACCGAACTGGCCCTACAGACGGACCTCACGCCCGAGCAGCAGGAGTACCTCGTCGCGGCCAAGGAG
>PWXP01000484.1 GCA_003561895.1 Planctomycetaceae bacterium
CGCTTCCGGGTGCTGGTCAGGCTCTCCCGGGCAGGCTTGGCACCCGCAGGGCTCCGACAGAAGGTTTCTAACTCACCTCATGTTCGTTGTCCTCCTTCTCCAAGCTTCTTGGCATAATCCCGTTTTCGGTCCCTCATGGACGACGGTAGCCGATGGCGGAAGTGGGTCGTAGAAGTCGTCGTCCGCTGGATAAGCAGCCTCTTCGTCGGCGTGCTGCTGGGTGTGTCGGCCCTGCCGAAATGCATCCCGCTGTTCGGCGTCTTCCTGCCACTGCTCACGCTCTGGCAAGTCGATTCCCATGAGGGTGGTGACGGCCACCAGGTCGTTGCGAAGCTCAATGATGGCGTCTGAATCGAAGTTGTCTTTGACGGCGACTTGTCGAACGGGCTCAATGGCTTCGTCGGCGAATTGCATCAGTGCCGACCGTGCCAGTCGGCACTGGATGTCCGCGTCGTCCTCTTCTCGAAGCAACCCAAGGCACCGCTCCGATGCCCAGTCGGTATGGACCCTCCCAAGGAACTCGGCGGTATGGTAGCGCAACTCCCAATCCCCTTTCTGGAACACATCCGCCAGGGCATCGACGGCGGTATCGGTCCCGATTTGTGGCAGGGACCACGTGGCGTCCCCAGGACAGACAACCTCAGCCTTCTGAGCCCTCTGGAGCAGGAGCGGCACTGCCTGCTCCAAGCGCAACTCCCCAGCGAGCCGGATCAGGAACGGCTCCATCCAAACCATGAAACCGTCAAAGTAAGCGCCGATGTCTTGACCAAGTAGTTCGATGACCCTGGCATCGAAGACGTTGGGGTAAACGCCCATCGCCTCGACGAGGCGATGGGCGTGGTCCATGTCTTCGGCAGGCGGGTAATCCTTGCTCCTGTTGCGGTCGCAGATGTCTTCCAGTTCACGCCAGAGCGTCTCGGGGTCAAGCCCGTGCAGCGCGATGCGATCCCGTATCGCCTCCCGCATTTCCTCGTCCATGCCCCCGAGTCCGAGTATTCGCTCTTCTTGGGCTTGCAGGAGGGGCGGGGCGGCATTGGCGAGTATTTCTAGCAACCATGAATGCAACTCGTCGTACCTGCGATTCCGTGGTTGTTCCCACCGCTCAAGCTGGTCGATAACCCAAAGGAAGGTCGCCTCCGTTTGAGGAAGGGTTTCGGAAGAAAAGTAGTAGAGGTCGAAGGCGTCATCCCAGCCATACTCTTCAATCGCCTGGATGACCAGGGGCATGACCTCCAGATCGGTGCTGAATGAGTCGGTGAAGTAGGCAATGGAAGCATTCCGCACGGAACGTGCGGAATGCTTGATGCCTTGCTTGATTTGGTCGGGGGTTAGGCGCATGGGTTGTCCTCTACCGGACCACAGGAAGTAGCTAGCCCTTCCCTTCTTCGGACGCCTTGCGCTTGAGGAACCCGATGTCCTCAGCAATACGAAACACGACGATCAGGAATTCCAGCATCATGCGCATTACCAGGATACCAATGATGCTTCCGATGACCGACGCCACGTAAGCAACGACTTGGGCGACACGGGCCGTCAGCCAACGAGGGAGTAGGGGGTCTGAGGGACGTGTATAATCGACTCCGCCAAAGTCGGGAGGGGCTGAGGTGGAAGACATTTCAGGCAACATCCCCCAGACAAGACCAATTGTCGTGAAGAAGAGGCCAATAACTACAACTACGAGAAAACACAGCCACAGAACCCGAATGATCCAGGGCGTGAGGTAATACTCGAACCGCCAATCGAAAATCGCCATCCAACTGCTCGGACTTCTCGCTAATCTCTCACCCGCCCTATGCTTGAGCTTCGAAGTAACGCTACTGGCAGGTGCCTCCCAAGGGATCTCTGCCATGTCCTCGGCAGGAGTGGGTAGCACCTGGGCTACGGGTTGAGCCGACGGCCACTGGAGTCCTTTGATATGCTTCGCTGCGACCCAATTACCTTCCTCTTGTCGCACGTAGTCGTCGCGCGACAGGCGACACTCCTGAACCCACATTCGCAATTCGGTTGACGAAATGGGGCCGTACTCTGTGTCTGAGACCCGGCAATACCATTGGCGACTCATAATCCACCTCCCCTTGTGAAAGTGTCATGTGTACGGGCACGGTCATACAGACCGGCTCAAACAATCCCCAGTGTCCAGCCCTGCTCGTTTCGTTTGACATGGTAATCTAAGAGCGTGCGCAACTTCACCTCTGCAATCCGTACATCACCGACCAGACCTCGTGGAGCGAGTGCTCGTAATCGGCACCATCCCGCCCTTGGAACCGAGCCACTTCGGACTTGAAGTTATCGTAGTCCAGGTCGTCTGTCAACCCAGCCATCACCTGCGTCCAGACGGGTTTGTCCACAAAGATTCGGAAGGCGTAGTCAGCATCTAGGGATTCCCGAATTGCACAGTCGCCCAGAAGGTCGGGGAAGCGGTCCTTCAATGCTTCGAGGTGCGGGCGAAGCCTCGCCCGCACCATGATCCGATTCGTATCGATCGGCTGATGATGCCTGCCGTCGCCCTGGCGGGCGCACACGGCGCTGTAGAATCCGTATTTGGTGAAGAGCCACATGGGTTGTTGCTCCTGCTTATGTATTCTCTGCTTCCCTTACCCATTCGACCAAGGCCATGCCAGCATTCAGCACAACCCGCAAGTCGTCAGGTCCGATGTTTCGGTAGCTGATCCAATGCTTGCCGCTGTGGGCCAGATTGCTGGCTACGGAGGATGCCTCCAACTTCGACAAGTAGCGTTCGTAGATTGGTTGGTCCAGCGACCACGAATCGAACGCCTGACGAGTCACCAATTGCACCTGGAATGTCATGCACCGAATGATTCGGCGAAGCTCCCCTCGCAGTGCCGTCGAAAAGTGAATCGTTCTGCCTGGAGCTTCCAAGATACCCCCCATCTGCTCCCACTTCTCTGCCGCCTCCCGAAACGGCTGCACCAGGTCTTGGGGGATTTCTTTCAGGAACAGGTCGAAGTCCAGCTTCGTCGAAGGAGTATCGTTGTCATCGTCTACTTCAACTTGCACCTGCGGCTTCTCTTGGTCAAATCGGACCCGCACAATGCCCCTGGTCTTCTCCACGGTGCGTCCCAGGACCTCGGGGACGATGACCAGCGGCCATTCCTTCCCCCGTTCGGCTTCGTAAAGCTGCATTTCCACCAATCCCAAGGTGAATCCAAGGCCAGGGGCACTCTGGATCGCCGTCGTCAGCAGGGCGACATTGGGTGAAACACGGTCACCCACGATGAGCAACAGGAAGTTTCCTTCCGCCAGACAACGTGCCACGTTCTCCTGGAATTGGTGGAGTTCAGTTTTCTGCTTTCGGAGAGCCCGAGCCACCTTTTCTTCGAGGGAAGGTTTCTCCGTCTCACCGCGTCTTCTGGATGAATCCAAAACGGCTGAACACAGGCTGTCGTAATCCCAGGTGGCGAGTGTTCGGCGACAATTACTTTTCCCCTTGAGCGACAATTAGAATTCCCGGTTTCGGGTGCCGGTGGGGAATCGCCGAGCGACAATTAGAATTCCCGTTTGCGTGAGGGTTATTTCTTCTCC
>PWXP01000396.1 GCA_003561895.1 Planctomycetaceae bacterium
AGGATCTCTGTCGAATCGAGGAGACGTTGCAGCTCTTCACGGGAGTAGATGTAGGGCTCGAAGGACCGTGGAATGCGGGGCGCCAGCTCCGGGAGCGGTGATGCGGACATGTGCCCGCGGGTCACCAGGTAGGCGAAGAAATCGCGCAGCGTGTAGTGCTTGCGCTCCCACCATCGCGTCGGGGGGCCTGTGCCCGAGATGGTCGCCCACCTCCTCGAAACTCCGTCCTGACTCCACGAGGTGGCGGGCGCAGGCGTGCCGCAGGCCGTGCGGCCCACATCCTCTCCTCGGCAACCCCTGCTTGGCGAGCCGGCTCCTGACGACGTTGTACAGCCCACCCGCCGATAAGGGCCGGTGCGGTGCGCGCAGGGTCAGAAAGACGATCCTGGTGTCGGAGCTGGGGCGGCCCTCCGGGCTAGCGCGTTGCCGCCGCGAAGTTTAGCCGGTAGAATGCCCTACTCTTGTGGGCCGGGCCGTTCTTTTTCAGGCACGGGACCCACGTGGGGGTACTAAGCACCTAGCAAGAGGCGCTATATGGCGTGGCAGTACAGCGAGAAAACCAAACAGCTTTTCATGGATGCCGTTCACGGCAAGCCGGGCACCCATTTGGGCGAAATTGAGGACCCCGACGGCTTCGGCGAGCACGGATCGATCACCTGCGGCGACGCCATGCGGTTCACTTTTCGGGTACGCCGCCACCCGACCGACCCCGCCCGCGACGTGATCACCGAGGCCCGGTACCTGACCTTCGGATGCACGTCGGCCATCGCGGCTTCCGAAGCGCTTTGCAGCCTCATCGAGCGGGGCGGGTACACGCCCGTCGACGCGCTCAGAATCGGCAATCACGACATCGTCGAGTTCCTCGGGGGGCTGCCGGAGCAGAAGATCCACTGCTCGGTGATGGGGGCCGAGGCGCTGGAGGCGGCCGTGTTCAATTGGGCGCAGCGCCGCGGGGTGGACCTCGAGGCCCTGGGGGTCGATTTGCACATGGACGAAAAGGACGAGGGGCGCATCGTGTGCAAGTGCTTCTCGTTGTCGGAACCGTACATCAAGCGCAAGATCCGGGAGTTGGGGCTGCGGACCATCCCGGAGATCACGCACGCGATCAAAGCGGGCGGGGCCTGCATGTCGTGCCACCACGCACCTGGGGGGTTGCAGGATCTGCTCGACGAAGTGTGGGGCGGAGCCGATCAGTCGGTGGAGCGGGGCCCGGCCCAAGTGTCCTTCGTCGGTTCCCTCCACCCGGTGGGCGGCGACGGCGCCACGGCCACGCCGCCCCGTGCGGACGAGGAACTGTCTCCTTACCAGTTCGCCAAGAAAATCGAAGGAACCGTCAGCAAACACATCCGCCCCATGCTCCAAAGCGACGGGGGCGACATCGAAATCGTCGACATCAAGGACCGGCTCGTCTACTGCCGGCTGACCGGCGCCTGCCAGGGCTGCGCCAAGGCCGGCCAGACCCTGGCGATGATGGTCGAGCAGACCCTCAAAGACACGATCGACGAACGCATCCGCGTGATCGCCGTGTGAACTCCCATGACTCGAATTGTCTACGCCGACAACAACGCCACCACGCCGGTCGCTCCGGAGGTGTTCGACGCGATGGCGCCCTACCTGACCGACCAGTACTTCAATCCGAGTTCCATGTACGAGCCCGCTCGGCGAGTCTCCGAGGCCGTGGTCGCCGCCCGAAGAACCATCGCTCGGGCCTTGGGCAACGTCGAGCCGAAGCAGTTTCTCTTCACCAGTTGCGCTACCGAAAGCAACAACACGGCCATCTTCGGCACGGCCCGGGCGAACCCGAGTCGGCGGCACATCATCACGACCCGGGTCGAGCACCCGGCCGTGCTGGGCGTGTGCAAGGAGTTGGAGCGGCAGGGCTACGAGGTCACCTGGCTGGGGGTGGACCGGCAGGGCAACCTCGACGTGGCCGAGTTCGTCCGCGCGCTGCGGCCCGATACGCTCCTGGTAACCATCATGCACGCGAACAACGAGACGGGCGTGATCTTTCCCGTCGAACAACTCGCCCGCGTGACCAAGGAAACCGATCCGTCCATCGTCTTCCACACCGACGCCACGCAGTCGGTCGGCAAACTGCCCATCGACCTGCATGGGGAATACCGTTACGTGGATTTGCTTTCCTTTTCCGGCCATAAGCTGCACGCGCCGAAGGGCATCGGTGCGCTGTACATCCAGCGAGGAACCCGGTGCCGCCCGTACCTCGTCGGCGGGCATCAGGAGGAAGGGCGGCGGGCTGGCACCGAGAACGTGCCCTACATCATCGGCCTGGCCAAGGCCGTGGAATTGGCCATGGAGCATCTCGACGAGGAGTCCGGGCGGGTGCGCACCCTGCGCGACCGGTTGGAGGAGGAACTAGCGGCGCGGATTTCCTGGCTGGAGGTCAACGGCGGCGGCGCGCCCCGGCTGCCGAACACGTCGAACGTCTCGTGCCACTATATCGAGGGCGAGGGCATGCTGTTCCAACTGAGCGACCGGGGCATTTGCGCCTCGAGCGGCTCGGCCTGCACCAGCGGCTCGCTCGAACCGTCGCACGTACTGCGGGCCGTCGGGGTTCCCTTCACCGCGGTCCACGGCTCGGTTCGCTTCAGTCTCAGCCGCTACAACACCGGGGACGACATCGACCACATCGTCGAGGTGTTTCCGCAAGTGGTGGCGAACCTGCGCCGCCTCTCTCCCTACTGGGATGCGGTAAAGAACGAGCCGCGGCCGGGCCCCTGGCTGGAAGAAGCCGCCCAGAGGTCAGGTGGTTAAGCGGGTCAACCGACCCCAATCCCATCGCTCCCCCCTCCTGTGGAGGGCTGCTTGAACTTCTCGGCCGGCACCCTACACTTAACGTTTTGGGAGCGGCGATTCGCGCACCCTCCGGTCTCCCCCGAATCGTAGAATATCTGCCCGTCGCTTGGGTGCCTTGAGGCTGAGAACCCGGAGCGGGGCCACGTTGGGCTGCCGAGCGGGCCGCCGTGGTCTGCGATAGTAGTAGGCGCAGTATGCGCAGCGAGGAACGATTCATTACGCCAAGGATTCCCCTATGACTTCGATCCCCTGTACGGCCTGCCAAGAAACGTCCGAACCGCAGCGCCTCGCCCAGTTCGACGACGTGCTGCAGCAGTATGCCGGCCAGCCGGGAGCACTGATTCCCGTCCTCCAAGTGGCCCAACGCATGTTCGGTTACCTGCCCGAGGCCGCACTGAAGAAAGCGGCCATGTCATTGGACAAACCGTATAGCGAAGTGGCCGGAGTGGTGAGCTTCTATTCCTACTTCTCCACGGTGCCGCGCGGCAAGCACATGATCCAGGTGTGCCTCGGCACGGCTTGTTACGTTCGGGGCGGGAAGGAAGTGCTCGCCGCCTTGAAGGACACGCTCCGCATCGAGGTGGGCGAGACCACCGCCGACCGGAACTTCTCGCTCGACATCGGCCGGTGCTTCGGCGCCTGCGGCCTCGCGCCGGTCATCATGATCGACGACGACGTCCACCAACGCGTCCGGCCCGCACGCATCGGACGCATCCTCGACCA
>PWXP01000227.1 GCA_003561895.1 Planctomycetaceae bacterium
GGTGATTCTTGCTAATCTTGGTCTGCAACCCTGTCCAGGAGCACGGACCAAGCCAGCGCCCCCTGGGTTTCGGGCGGGGTGGGGTCGAAACGGAACTCCCGCAACCAGACCACCTTGAATCCGTGAGCGAAGTCGCCGCGGATATCCTCCTCGCTGACGCGCGGCGGCCCGGTAGGTCGCCAGTAAGAGTCCTTGTTGGCGCTGCCGGCGAGGATCAGGATGCGCGAGCCCGGTCGGGTCAGCCTTCGTACGGCGGCCACGTACTCTTTTGAATAGTCGCGGCGGATGGAGTGGTAGCAGCCGCGGTCGTAAATGCACGATGCTCACCTTCCCGGATAGTCTGCCTTCCGGCATCTGTAGATTGACAACCCGGCGCCGGGCCAGCAATCGGTCCCACAGGAACGGCTTCAGGCCGATCGTGTCTCGATCGTGCTGGAGCTTGAACTTTGGAAGTTCCGGGTTGTCGTGGTGGGCAAGCTGCACCAGGTGAAGCAGTCGCACTCGTTGGATCGGCGTTTCCGAGAGCAGGCCGAATCTGTACTCGGCCGCCGCGCCCGACTCCTCACCACCGACCGACTCTCGCTTGTCTCGTCCTGGAATGAGTGTCCGGCAAAGAAACCATTTTTTTTACCAACGGCTCCCGATACGTGGCCTCGTTGCACGTTTACCGGGTGTTCCGAGTCCAACGCCCACGTAACGCGCGCACCGCCCCTGGAAAGCACCTGATCGTCGACCACGACAAGGTCCGGCTTCAGCAGCACGATTCTCCGTATGTGTGCCACCTCGGGAGCCAGCCGGCCGGGCAAAGCATCCGGCGACTGAGCTTCGGCGTCGCACATCGACGTTCCGCAGAGATAGAGGAAGGCCGGATTGTCTTCAAACGCGATGATCCGGGCCACGCCCAGGCCCGCCGGGTCAGGCAGCCTGCGAAACAGTTCGCCGGGACGGAGCAATCCGGCCAGCGATTCGACGCGAAGCGTCAACTCGACTCGCGCCGGGGGCATGGCCCGGATGGTTGTCGGCGGTTCGGAGCCCGGGGACGTCGATGGGCCGCCGGTTCCGCAGCCAAGTAGGATCGCCGCGATCATTCGGGTAGGTTGCCAGGCGCGCCTGTTGAACAATCCCAATTCTCGAACCGGCGTATTGTTTTGGCCCGGATCCTTTCCGGCACCCCTGCTCGCCCGGCCCCGTGCGAGGGTGCCGAAGGACAAGTCTCCGGCTTGCCGCCAGCCGGCAGTTTGTCGGTTGGTCCCAAGTGGCATTCGAAACTCGCGTATTCTCCATTCTAGCATGCTGTCGAACGTCAGTCCGCCCCCCTGCTTTTGTGGTAGGTGCGACTGGCTATTTATGGCTGTGCGGCGAAGACCTCCGTCTGTGGCCGGAAGGCATGCCAGGCGAACCAGAACGCGTACATCCACTCGACGCCTTCCTCGGCCGCGACAATCCGCGCCGAGCGGTGCCGGGCGTCGTACGCGATGCGGAAACGCTTGCCGTCGAGTTCCTGGTCGAGCGTCTGATCGCGCGCGCCGAACGCGGCCAGCGGGTACGCCCGCGACTCGCCCTCCGTCCACACGCCCAGCACCAAAGTCTTGGCGGGCAACCGGTCGCTCATCGGCCGCACCGGGAACATCAGGCGTTGGCCGGCAAAGTAGCGTGCATAGGGGTTGACGTTGTAGTTTCGGGCGTGCCCGGTCCGGTCGGAAAGCACCGTCGTATTCGGATGGCGCGCCCGCCAGTCCTGCCAGGTGGTCAACTCGACCGGCAGCGCTTTGAGCGACTTGCGGGCCGCGGGTCCGGAAACCGCCTTCGCGGCGGCCTGCGACCAGAGGCTTTCGGGCTGTCCTCCCCGGTCGTACATCAACACGTTGCTGTTGTACAGCATGCCGGAAACGCCGACCTCCCGCGCCTCGCCGTCCACGCGGCGATCGAATACGGCGGCCGAATCGCACAGCGGGCAGTAGGTGACGACAATCGGAGTACGTCCCAGCGTGTCGTTGACAATCTCGTGGTAGTTGAGGATTTTGATCGGGTACGCCCGAGCCTGATCGCCCAGCGTGACGCCTACCACCCGATGCTTTCGAGGAAGCGCTTCGCCTGCATGTAATCGCTCGGCCGGAGGTCACGGATGCGGTCCTTCAGCCGCGCCTGCATCGCCTCGCTCAAATTGCGGGCCTCCTCGGACTGCTCGTCGGTCAGATACCGAGTGTAGGACCGCAGGTCGAACAGTTCCTCGAGTTGGGCTCGTGTATCGGCAAACGCCTCGGAGCGGAGCGTGTCCGGCCAGTCGAGCCGGCCGGTGAGCGGGTCGAGTTCGGCGGCACTCAGACGACGGGGGCGGCGTGCACGGGCGAGGCGGGCCACGGTCTCCGCGTCGGGCCGCGGACCGCGCTCCGCCGCCCGCAACTCGCGCGCCCGTTGCCGGATGTCATAGTACGTCTCGATCGCCGCCTTGCGGGTTTCCAGCGCTTCCTGCTGCGCTTGGCCGAAGATGACCGCTGCCTCGGCGTTCAGTTTCGCTTGCTGGCCTTGCGAACGGAGCAAGTCGGCCAATCCCCGCTGCGCCCCCTCTTGAATGGTCGACGAGCGGAGGGTCAGCGGGTAGTCATCCCGGCCGCCGTACTGCGCATCCACCCACGATGCGCCTGTCAGTAATATCGCCACGTTCAGTACGGGAAGTGTCCAGCGAATCCTCATGGGACCGTCCTCCTGAGTAAGCAGAAAACTCGCGGCGAAACACTCGCCGCCGTATTCATGACGGCCGAGCGGGGCCGTTTCTTACACGCCACGCGGGGAATCTCGCGTGACCCTTTGGCACGCCATTTGCACACGGACGAGCATATCGCCGAAGTGGTGACGATCGTGGCCCAGAAAACCCCTTTTCAATTACTTCAACCATATCTACGACACGCCCCTGGACGTCCCCGTTGCGGCCGAGGCGTAGGTCGGACGGTGTTCCGGCGCCGCTCGCCGTAACCGCGACAGAATGTCGCATGGGGCGACAGGCGGTCGCACGCGACGGATGTGTCCCGTAGCCCGACGCCTTGTTATCCATGAGTCCCATGCCAAATGCACGCCGTATCGCTAAACACCTTGATATGAGTTACCAACCGATCGAAAACTACGGGATTATCGGCAACATGCGGACCGCGGCCCTGGTCGGGCTGAATGGCTCCATCGATTGGCTCTGCTTTCCTCACTTCGATTCTCCGAGCGTTTTCGGTGCCATTCTCGACGAGCACAAGGGCGGCCGGTTTCGCATCGCGCCGCGGCAGGACGACGTGCGACTGAAGCAGCTTTATTGGCCCGATACCAACGTGCTGACCACCCGGTTTCTCTCGGCCGGCGGCGTGGGCGAGATCGAGGATTTCATGCCGGCCGGCGGCGCTGTGCAGAGCGCCCAACGCGACCAACTGATCCGCCGCGTTCGGGTGTCGCGGGGCTCGATCCGGTTTCAGCTAGAGTGCCAGCCGGCCTTCGATTACGGCAGGGCCGCGCCGGAGACGACGATTACCGGCAACGGCGCCATCTTCAA
>PWXP01000272.1 GCA_003561895.1 Planctomycetaceae bacterium
CGGGGCCGGCGCCCAGTTCGCGCAGGCCGGCGGCGGCCTCGTCGACGTCGGCCGCCTCGGGCTCATGGTCGATGGCGCCGGCCTCGATCACGTCGACGTGCTCGGCGTGGAGCGCGTCGGCGATGGCGGGGAACACTTTCGCGGCCTGGGCGTCGGGCAATCCGCAGAAAACCAGCGCCCGGCGGCCGAGTTGCCGGCTCAGGACGCCGATTTCGGTGCGTCGTTCCCAGCCGAACACGATGCGGGCAGGGGCGATGAAATCATAGTGGAGCACGGTCATAGCCTATCCAGCGCGTCCACCCAGCGGGAGAACTCGGCCCGCTCGTCGGGCGTCAAAGGGCGGGGCGCCTCGCCGAGATGCTTGAGCGTGACCGGATATTTGGCCTCGCGGAGCCGTTCGACCGCCGGGGCGACGGCCGCCGCGTGGCGCGACTTTTCGGAGTGGGCCACGTAGAAGGCCAGCCGCTGCAGTGGTTCGTTCGGTGCGATTCGGCCCGGCGGCGGCGCGTCGATCAGGCCGATGCCCCGCACGGCGTCGCGGTTCTGCGAGGCGGCCAGCAGGGCCATCGCACCGCCGGCCCCGCGGCCGGCCAATACAATGCGCGCCGGATCGATCGCGTACTCGCCCGAAACCTGGTCGATCAGCCGCCGCACCAGGGGCAATTCGGTCCGGTCCCATCGTCGCGGGTCGGTCGACTTCGGCGCCAGCAGGATCCATTGACCCCGGTCGCACTCCGAGCGCCATTGGGCCACCAGCTCATCCCACTGCAAGCCTTCGGGGTCGTGCAGCCAGACGACCAGCCCGTGGGGAACGTCGGGCCGGTACGACCCGGGCACGTAGGCCCAGGCGTCGTTGGGGAACTCGGGCACTTTGGCAGATACGGTTCCCTGGGGCGCGGCGGCCTCTTCGGGCAGGTCGATGCCGCCGAGCGCCGACGGCAGTTCTTCTTGTGGAATCTCCTCCGGCAGCCGGCCGAGTGTCACCGTGATGCCAAGCGTCTCGCCGTCGCGCAGGACGGCCAGTTCCACCTCCGCGTTGGGCTCGTACTGCGATAGTTCCTCCCGCAACCGGTCGGGCGCCGCAACCGGCTTGCCCGCCAGGGCGGCCACGACGTCGCCCCGCCGGATGCCGGCGTGCGCCGCCGGGCTTTCGGGGTAGACGTAGCGGACCGCCACGCCTTCGCCGGGCTGCGGGCCGCGCATGGGCAGAAACCCCAAGAACGGGTGCTCGTACGGCGCCAGGGCCGCGACGAGTTCCACTTCGTGTTCGAGTCGTTCGCCGTTGCGGACCACGGCCAGGCGGACCGTCTCGCCGGCATAGAACTGGGCCAACGCCTCCCTGAGTTCGGCGGTGCGTTCGACGGAGCGCCCGTCGACCTCGACGATCTTGTCGCCGGCCTCCAGCCCGGCCTTTTGGGCGGGCGAATTGGGGTGGCAATTGGCCAGGACGGCCTCCGAAATAGCCGGGTTACCGCCGCGGAGGTTCACGCCCAGCAGCCCGGCGTGGAGGTCCTCACCGGCCATCAGCCGCGGCAGGGCGCGGACGACCTGGTCGGCATGGACGGCGAAGCCGATGCCGGAGTCGTACCATTCGTAGCCGGCCATCTCGTCGGTGCCTTGCGGCGACAGCGGCGCGACGACCCCGAGCACCCGCCCGGCGATATCGATCAGCGGCCCCCCGTAATTGTTCGGCGAGACGGCGGCGTCGGTTTGCACGGCCTTCCCCCAAACCCGGCTGCGGGCCGAGACGATGCCAATGGCCACGTTGGGCTCATCGCCTTCAAAGGCCCGGCCGAGGGCCAGCGCCCACTGGCCCACGCGAAGCTCCTCGAGAGGGGCGAACTCGGGCACGGCGAGCGGCTCGTCGACCTCGATCTTCAGCAGCACGAGCATGCGGCTGTGATCGGTGGCGACGAGCCGGGCCGGCTTGCGGGCGCCGTTGGGCAGCCGCACGAGGATGGACGCCGGACGATGGCGGAAGTTGAAGGCGCTGGAGACGATGTAGCCGTCCTCGCCGACCACCAGGCCCGTGGTGGGGCCGGTGCCGAACAGCACCCGGCCCACCCGCTCCAGGCCGCCGAGGGTTTCAATGCGCACCACCGAGGGCGCCACGCGTGCCGTGGCGGCGCGGAAGGCCTGTTCCTCGAGTTCGGTCAGGTCGGCGGCGACCGGCGGGCCCGAGGCTAAGAGGGCCGCCGTAAACAGGAACAAGGTCGGACGCATCACGTGAGTTCTCATGGCAGATCTGCAAAGTCCTCCGAGGCGGCCTCGAGCACCACCTCGCTGATTTCGGGCATCTCGTCGCCGCGCAGGACGGTGAGCGGCACTTCGCCCTCGATGTCGATGTACTCCAACTCCTCGCGCAACGCCGCGCACGATTGGATAAGCTGGTCGCCGACCAGCAGCACCAGGTCGTCGGGCCGGATGCCGGCTCGTGCGGCGGGCGAGCCCTCCCGCACATACTCGACGAACGGCGGGGTGCGGTCGAGCACGTCGGGCATCAGGCGAATGCCCAGCAGCTCGAGCGAGTAGGCCAACTCGGGCCTGGCGGCCTCCCGCCTGTCGCGGGCAGGCGCGAACACGCCGGCTTGAATTTGGGCAACCGACTCCTCGATTTCGGCAATGGGCAGCGCGTAGTTCAGCCAGGTGTGATTCTGGGCGTTCCGCAGTTCCTTTCCCAGCACGCCAAGCAACTCTCCGCGCACGGTCACCAGCGCCCCCCCGGCCGCGCCCGGGTTGTTCGTCGTGGCGTCGAGCACGTACACGGGGCCGCGGTAGGGGGTTTCGAACTGGCCGCGCCGCGCCTGGAGGTTTGTCCGAGCGGCAATCGTGCCGCGCTGCGCACTGGCCGGCTCGTTCCCCATGGCAACGCCGAACGTGTTGCTCAGCGCCAGAATCCGAGTGCCGGGGCCTGCCTCGACGGCCTCGCGCAGCTTGAAGTGCGGCAGATCCGTCGCGTCGATTTTCAGCACGGCGATTTCCAGACGCGGATCGGCGCCGAGGAGTTCCGCGTCGAAACGCTGCCCGTCGTGTGTCACCGCCGTTATATAGTTGGTATCGAGCACGTGGCTGAATACGGTCAGGACGTGGCCGTCGGGCGAGATGAGCATAGCGCTCTGGTAGGCGTGCAGTCCCTTGAAGCCGCCGGCGCCGTAGATTTTGACGATCTTCGATTGCGCCTGCTCGATCACCCCGGGCAGTGCCGCGGCGGCCGGCCGCGCCGCGCCGAGCAGCGCCGTCAGGAGCAGCAGAACCGCGACGGCTGTTCGGACTATGCCAACGGGACGACGCCACCGGCGGGCTTGTCCCGCCGGAGCGCTGGTCAGCGGGCTAACACGGGCGGGCGCACCACGACGCCATCGGCGGGCTTGCCCCGCCGGAGCGCTGGTCAGCGGGCTAACACGGGCGGGCGCACCACGACGCCACCGGCGGGCTTGTCCCGCCGGAGCGCTGGTCAGCGGGCTAACACGGGCGGGCGCACCACGACGCCACTGGCGGGCTTGCCCCGCCGGAGCGCTGGTCAG
>PWXP01000605.1 GCA_003561895.1 Planctomycetaceae bacterium
ATACTCGCCGCGTGCCGTTTTTGCGCTTTTGTAGGATGGACATTCTTGTCCGTCTTCGCTATGACGGGCTCGAAAGCCCATCCTACGGAAATGCGCAGTTTTAGCCCGCGGCGAGTATAACGATCGGCAATGTACTCCAATCGTTGGGAATGATGGTCTTCCAAACCGGGGGCATTCTCGCGGGTGGGACGAGAAAAAGAATGGGAAGCGCACCGCCAATGTAGCGAAGAGCGTAACGATCCGCCCGGCCAAGCCGGGGGCATTCTCGGAGGCGGGAAGGGCACTCACTCCAGCGGGTTGATGACCAGCCCGCTGGCCAGCTTCGGGAAGAAGTAGGTGCTCTTCGCCGGCATGCGTTCACCCATCAGGCTAAGCATGCGGACGTCCTCGACGGTGGCCGGCATGGCCAGGGCGGCCAGGGGGAACGCGCCGGAGCGGAGCCCGGAAACGACGTCGTCCACGCGGTGCACGTATTTGGGCCGCGGCGGCTCCTGGGGCGGTGAGGGGGACGGCGCCGTGTTGGCCGCAGAAGCGTCGGCCGATGAGGCCCCCTCGGCGCTTGGTGGCGACAACGGGGACAGCTCCCCGCCCGCCGCCGCCAGGCAATCGTCCATCACCAACCGGTGCAGCAGGGCCACGCCCAGTTCGCGCCATTCAGGCTGGTGGTCCTTGGCGATTTCGGCCATCCGCGCGCGGCCGGCGCCCGTCACGGTGGCCAGCGTCCAGCGCCGGTCCCGGGCCGTGTACAGCCCGAGCGTGCCCTGGTCGCCCCGGGTTTCTATCTCCTCCCACACGGCCTCGGCCTTCTCCGGGCCTTCGTCGGCCGGAGTGCACGTGAAACGCCCGCCGAGCCGAGCCGCCAACTCGCCGGCGGTAAGCTCCGGCACGCCGGGAAACAGCCGGTGGGTGGGCAGCACGATCAGCCCCGGGTCCTCCATCGCCACGAACATGGTCAGCACGAAATTGGCCCCGTGGTCGGGCGTCATGCCGGCCTGCCGCTGATGCTCCCGGTACAGGCACGCCGTCTCGTAGCGGTGGTGGCCGTCGGCCACGAACACGGGTTTCGGGCCCATGGCGGCCGCCACGTCGGCAATCACGTCGATGTCGGTTACCGGCCACAGCCGGTGCGCCACGCCCAGCCGGTCGGTTGCCTCCAGGGGCGTCTGGCCGGCAACGGCCGCGTCGAGCCGCCGCTGGGCTTCGGTTTCGGGGTCGGGGTACAGGCCGAAGATCTGGCTGAGGTTCGCCTTGCACGTGGTCATGAGCATAAGCCGGTCCATCTTCGGCCCCGGCATGGTCTCCTCGTGCGGAAACACCAGCCCCTCACCGAACGGCGAGATGCGCATCCGCGCCATGAACCCCCGCCGCGTGTACGACGCGCCGAAGTGCTCAAACACCTGGTGGTACACGTACAGGGCGGGGTCGGCTTCGGGGAACAGCACGCCGTCGGCCCGCCAGCGGCGCAACAGCCTTGCCGCCCGCGTGTACCGGTTATTCGTTGCGTCGTCGTCGCTCGGCTCCATGCGGTTGAGGATCAGCCGCACCACGTTGTTCGGATGCCGCCGGTACAGCTCCTCCTGCTCTTCGGGGCCGATAACGTCGTACGGGGGCGCCACCACGTCGCCGAGCGCCCCGACGTGGCCCAGGTCGTACCGGATTCCGCGGAAGGCGTGGATTTCGGGCATCTTCATTGCCTCAGGTAGGGTGGGTCCAGGTCGCGCGAGTTCCGTCGCGGGGCACACGCCGCCGCCACGCGCGAAGCGACCGCAGACCCACCAGCCTCGGGTAGGGTGGGGGCAAGGTCGCGAAAGCCCCGCCGCGGAGTGCCGCGTGCATCGCGCGCCGCCGTGCGGAGAGCGACCGAAACCCCGCCAGACACGCTCAGTAGCGGTAATAGTCCGGCTTGAACGGTCCCGTCGGCGGAATGCCCAGGTACTCGGCCTGCTCGGGCGTAAGCCGCTCCAGCTTCGCGCCGAGGCTCCCGAGGTGCAGCCGCGCCACCTCCTCGTCGAGCTGCTTCGGCAGGGTGTGAACGCCCACCGGGTACTCGTCCGGCCGGCTCCACAGCGCAATTTGCGCCAGCACCTGGTTGGTGAACGAGTTCGACATGACGAACGACGGGTGCCCCGTGGCGCAGCCCAGGTTCACCAGCCGCCCCTCGGCCAGCAGGATGACCGAGCGGCCGTCGGGGAACATGTAACGGTCGACCAGCGGCTTGATGTTGGTCTTTGTCACCTTCGGGTGGTTGTCCAGGTAGGCCACGTCGATTTCGATGTCGAAGTGCCCGATGTTGCACACGATGGCGTCGTTGGGCATCTGCTCGAAGTGCTCGCCCCGGAGGACGTTGCAGCAGCCGGTGGCGGTGACGAAAATCTGCCCGCGCCGCGCGGCGCCTTCCATGGTGGTCACCTCGAACCCTTCCATGGCCGCCTGCAGGGCGCAAATGGGGTCGATTTCGGTCACCAGGACGCGGGCCCCGTAGCTGCGCATCGACTGGGCGCAGCCCTTGCCCACGTCGCCGTACCCGCACACCACCACCACCTTGCCGGCGATCATCACGTCGGTCGCCCGCTTGATGCCGTCGGCCAGCGACTCGCGGCAGCCGTACAGGTTGTCGAACTTGCTCTTCGTGACCGAGTCGTTGACGTTGATGGCCGGCACGAGCAGCTCGCCGCGCTCGTGCATCTGGTACAGGCGATGCACGCCCGTGGTCGTCTCCTCGGAAAGACCGACCCACTCGGCCGCGATGTTGTGCCAGTACCGCGGGTCTTCCTCCAGCGTCTCCTTGAGGATCCGGTTGATAATGCGCAGCTCGTTGTTCGAGGTGGGCGCGTCGAGGATGCTCGGGTCGTCCTCGGCCTGGCAGCCGCGATGGAGCATCAGCGTGGCGTCGCCGCCGTCGTCGACCACCAGGTTCAGCCCCTTGCCGTCGGGGAAGATCATCGTCTGCTTCACGCACCACCAGTAGTCTTCGTCGGTTTCGCCCTTCCAGGCGTAGACGGGCGCCCCCGTGGCGGCAATGGCGGCGGCGGCATGGTCCTGCGTGGAGAACTTGTTGCAGCTACTCCACTGCACCTCGGCGCCCAGTTCGCGGAGCGTTTCAATGAGGACGGCCGTCTGGATGGTCATGTGCAGGCACCCGGTAACGTGGGCGCCGGCCAGCGGCTTCTGCGGACCATACTTCTGGCGGGTGGCCATTAGCCCCGGCATTTCGTTCTCGGCCAGTTCGATTTCCTTGCGGCCCCACTCGGCCAGCGACATATCGGCAACCTTGTACGGCACCTTGGTTTCCATCTGTGGCATGACTGCTCTCCTTCCTGCATTGCGGCATGGTCACTCAAACGCATTATCATAAGAGACGTCCGGCTGCCGGGCAAGGGGGGGGCCTAGAGTGCTGGGCCATATACCTCGCATTGGCGGCCACCCTGGGATGGAGTTCAATTTTCTTCGGGGCTTCCGTTTCTATATACAATGACAAGTGCGACGCGGGGGCCGTGCAAGCGAA
>PWXP01000628.1 GCA_003561895.1 Planctomycetaceae bacterium
CCCTACCATGCCTGTTACTTCGCGCACGAACTGACCCGCCAGGGGGGTACAGGCGTCGATCGGTTGTCGCGGTCGCTATTCGACGCGGCGGTGGACCTAAACCCGCATCAAATCGACGCGGCCCTGTTCGCCCTGCGTTCGCCGATTTCGAAAGGGGCCCTATTGGCGGATGAGGTAGGCCTGGGCAAGACCATCGAAGCGGGCCTGGTCGGCTGTCAGTACTGGGCCGAGCGGCGGCGGCGCATTCTCGTCATCTGCCCCGCCTCACTGCGCAAGCAGTGGGAGCAGGAACTAACCGAGAAGTTCAACCTGCCCGTGAAAGTCCTGGATGCCAAGGCGTATCGCGAAGCCCAATCGAACGGCAACCCGGCGCCCTTCATGGCCGACCACGTGCTCATCTGCTCGCTGCATTTCGCCAGCGCGCGGGCGGCCGAGTTGCGCGCCGTATCCTGGGACTTGGTCGTTATCGACGAGGCACACAAGCTACGGAACGCCTATCGGCAGAGCAACCGGATGGGCCAGAACTTACGCTGGGCGTTGGAAGACCGCCGCAAACTCCTGTTGACCGCCACGCCACTGCAAAACTCGCTGCTGGAACTGTACGGGCTCACTTCCATTGTGGACGATCGGCTGTTCGGCGACCTTCCCTCGTTCCGCACGCAGTACTGCAATACGGGCGGCGACATTTCCGGGCTGCGCGAGCGCCTGCGCTCGCTTTGCATACGAACCCTTCGCCGCCAAGTGATCGAGTACATCAAGTACACCGAGCGGCGTTTGATCACCCGCCCGTTCCAACCAACCGACCAGGAACAGAAGCTGTACGAGGCCATCTCAAGCTACCTGCAGCGAGAGGAGTGTTACGCGTTGCCAACCGGCCAACGGCATCTCATCACGCTCCTGGTACGCAAGGTTCTGGCCTCGTCGTCGCAGGCGGTCGCCGGCACGCTGGAGATCATGCGAGATCGGCTCAAGCGGCTCCGCGCCGAACTGCTCCGCGGCCAGACCGTTACCGAGCGGCTCATCTTGGGCGCCGAATTGGACGACGACCTGCTCGACGAGTTGCTTGAAGATGAGGAGGAAATGGTCGACGGGTCTGAAACCGACCAACCCGAACCGGCGGAGCCGAGAATCGATCCTGCCAGGCTCGACGCGGAAATTGACGAGCTTAGCCACTACATCCGTTGGGCGCGCAGCATCGGGATCGACACCAAGACGCGCGCACTCCTCCGGGCGCTGGCGGTCGGCTTCACAGAAATGGAGCGGATGGGCGCGCGGCCGAAGGCCGTTATTTTCACCGAATCGCGACGCACCCAAGCGTATCTGAAAGACTTCCTCGAAGGAAACGGGTTTGCCGGCCAGGTTGTGACGTTCAACGGGACGAACCGCGATGCCGACACGACGCAAATCTACCAGCGTTGGGTCGAAGAGAATACCCACACAGGTCGCGCTTCGGGCTCGCGGGCGGTGGATGTCCGGACGGCCATTATCGACCGGTTTCGCGACGATGCCCGAATCATGATTGCCACCGAGGCGGCAGCCGAGGGCATCAATCTACAATTCTGCTCCCTGGTCGTCAATTTCGACCTGCCGTGGAACCCTCAGCGGATCGAGCAACGAATCGGGCGCTGCCACCGGTACGGCCAGAAGTACGATGTTGTTGTGATCAACTTCCTCAACGAGCGCAACGACGCCGACCGCCGCGTCTACGAGTTGCTGGAGCGAAAGTTCAACCTGTTTGACGGCATCTTCGGCGCCTCCGACGAGGTCCTCGGATCGATCGAATCGGGGGTCGACTTCGAGCGCCGCGTGCTCGACATTTACCAGCAGTGCCGCACGCCCGAGGCCATCGAGGAGGCCTTCGCCCGCTTGCAGCAGGAACTCGATGAAAAGATCCAGCACCGTATCGCCCAGACACGGCGTATTTTGCTCGAGCATTTCGACGAGGACGTGCATGCCCGATTGAAGGTCAACCTGGACGGTGCCCAGGCCCGGCTCGACGCCATGGGGCGGATGTTCTGGATTCTAACGCGGTTCATCCTGGAAGAGCGAGCCCGATTCGACGACCGGCAGTTGGCCTTCGACCTGGAACGCCCCCCCCTTCCGGCGGTCCGCCCCGGCCGATACCGGCTTATCTCAAAGGAGTCTGACAGCCGGAAGTTCGCCGGAGAATTCCTGTACCGGTTGGGCCATCCGCTGGGCGAGTACGTTTTGCACGCGGGCAAGACCTACCCGACCCCGTCGGCAGAGGTTATCTTTAACGTTTCCGGGCATCCCGCCCGAATCGCCGTGGTGGAGCGGCTGAAGGGCCGGAGCGGCCTGCTGACGCTCCAGCACTTGGTCATCGACTCGTTCGACCGCGAAGAACACCTGCTGTTTTCCGGAATGGGCGACGACGGCACACCACTCGACCAGGAGACGTGCGCCAAGTTGTTCCATTGCAGGGCCCGGCTGGGAGCCCAGCCGTTGGAATCGGACGGCTCCGAACAACGATTGGCGGCCGATGCCCGGCGGCACGTTGAGGCCACGCTGAACCGATCGCTGGAGGAGAACAACCGCCATTTCAATGAAGCCCGCGACCAGCTTGACCAATGGGCCGAGGACATGGAACTGGCCGCCCAGAAAGAGCTGGATGATACGAAGAACCAGATCCGCGCGGCAACCAGGGAGGCCCGGCAGGCCACTACCGTCGAGCGGCAGCGGGAGCTTCAAGAGAAGGTGCGGCAATTAGAGAAGAAAAAACGCCGCTTGCGGCAGCGTATTTTCGAGGTCGAGGACGAAATCGCCGCCAAGCGCGACCAGCTCGTCGACGCCCTCGAACGCCGGATGCAGCAGAAGAGCACGGTTACGTGTCTTTTTATTATTCAATGGCGAGTGGAGTAAAGCACATGGCACATTTTGAATGGCGACGCACGAAAGACGATCCAGGCAAGGCAATAATTCTCTCATTCAGCGGCCACTGGTACGAACCGCTGCGCACTGGCAAACTCTCCGTCGTATTCCGTAAGATGGCGCCACGCTTTGAGTTAGATTGGATCTACGCGTACCTCGCAGCTCCAATCAAGGCAATCGTTGCACGTGCGAGAGTTACTAGGTGCGAACACATCGATGTCGATATGGCTGTCGCCCTCGCTGATTGCGGCGCAATAGCACCGGATGAACTTAGAGCATACGCTAAACGATGGTCACAGCTTTGGGTTCTCCACATTGGTGAAATAGAGATGGCACAAAGCCCGGTGGCCTATGAAACGTTGCGCAACGAATATGGCTACTACCAATCATCAACGTACACCCCGCTGTCCGCCTCCGGTACAGCAGCACTGGACGCGCTTGCACGGTTTACCGGATCACGAAAGACAGGTCACAGGCGCGGCTAGCCCGGCTTCTGGTCTCGCAGATAGGATTAACAGGGATGCCAAGTCTACAGCAACTTAGGACGCGGCTTATTCAGAAGCTCACGACACTGTTTCAATTGGATCAACCCGATCTGGACTTCGGCTTCTA
>PWXP01000047.1 GCA_003561895.1 Planctomycetaceae bacterium
CCACGCGATCGGCCACTTGCCGCTTCTGTCCCTCGTCCCATTCCTGCTCGACCAGCAGCAGGTACCCGGGGCGCACGTCCATCACGGGGGCCATGGTGAACTCGGGCACCGGCCATTGCAGATCGGCAAAAGCCTGGCGCACGGCGGAGACGACCTGGAATTCGCTCAATTTCTCCCCCGTGATGCTGGAAAAATGGGCGCCCTTGTTCAGGAACGTCAGCAGCGGCGCCTCGCCCTGGAAGCCCGTACAGCGAACTACGTCATGGATATCGTAGCGGTACAGCCCGGCCGACGTGGTGAGCAGGATATAGTAGTCCTCCCCCACTTCCAACTCGTGCGGCTGGAGGACCACGGGGTAGGTCGAATCGTGTTCGGCCACCGGGATGAACTCGAAAAAATGATGAACAAACTCGATCACACCCTCGCTGGTCCGGTCGCGCAGGGGCATGGTCATGCGGGCTTCGCTGGCGTTGAGCCCGTGGTCGCGCAGCGCGGGGGTGCCGTAGTAGGTTTCAAGCTGGGGCAGGTAGACCCCCACCGATCCGCCCATCCAAACGGCGATGACCGACAGGTGCGGCCAGCAATCGCGGGGGTAGAGCGTTCCGGTGCGGGCGACGATCCGCTCCAACTCGCGCGCCCGCGACCGGTTGCGCCGCCGGATGCCGGGCTGGAGCCTTTCGCGGATCGCGTCCGGCAGGTCGGCCTCACCGCGGAGCGTGCCGTCGAAGATGTCGCGGATGAGCCACTGCCGGCTCGCGTCGGCCAGGCGGGCGAACTCGACCAGCGTGCTGGGATTGGCCGTGCCCACCAACCCGACCCGGCGGTTCGCCACCGCCAGCCGCAGCGCCGTGTAATGCTTCAGCGAGGAATCGTCGATTCCGTACACGTCACTGGGCAGGACGAACCGGTCGCGGACGACCCGGGGCGCGGTTTCGGCCACCAGGCCGCTGATGGCGCCGCAGGGCAGCCCGCCCGGCGTGTAGAACTGCCGCCAGTTGCTACCCAACTTCAAGGTCTTCTTCCGCAGCAGGTCGGGGTGGTCGCGGTACATGCCGAGGCCCCACAGGTTCCAACCCCGGCGATATTCGTCGAAGAACTCCTGCGTAATCGGCACGAACTTGCTGGTGTCGGTGGTTCCGGACGTCAGGGCCAGCATCAGGACCTGGGTTTGGGGGCCGAACATGGCGCCGATTTCGCCCTGCTTGAGGCGTTCGACGTAGGGCCGATAGTAGGCGTAGTCGGTCACGGGGACCCGGTGGCGGAAATCGGCCACCGAACGAATCTCGGCGAAGCCGTGATCGCGGCCGAAGGCGCTGTCGGCATGGCGGCGCAACTTGGCCAGCAACACGTCGAGCTGCACATGGCGCGCCCGGCGCGCGGAGGCGACGAACCGGTCCACCTCCCGGCTCCGAAACCACAAGTAGGCGTATTTGAGGGGCAAGTCGAACATTTCAAGCTCCCGACGCGGCTTCTTCCGAGGCCCCCGGCTGTCCGACCGCGACGCCTGCGAGGCACTCGGCCACCCGTTGGGCCAGGCAAGCGGCGGCCGCGCCCCGCAGCATGCTGAAGTGGTCGCCGGGCGATTGGTGGAGGGCCAAGCGGTTTCCCAGGACTTCGCCCCAACCCAAATCCGGCGCCAACGTCTGGCCGGTGATGCGGCCGAGCACGTCGGGTTGTTCGGGGCGAACCAGGTGAACCGTCTGCCCTGGCGGTTCAATGGTGTAACCGTGAATCATGGTGGCGTGCGCCTTGGCAGCCTCCACGACCCGGCGAATGTGCGCGGTCGACGTATCCGGCGGCAACACGCCGTGTGTCTTGGCGATCTGGAGCACGAACTCCCACCGGGCATCGTCGTCCATCGCCCGCAGGTGTTCGTATGGCAGACTCTGCACGTCGATGTCGGAGCCGGCGAACCAGTTGGCGAAGTTGCCCAGGTCGAACACAAACTCCACGTCGTCGTCCAGGTTGACGTGGTCGTAGATGGACGGCAACGGCGTGTCGAACAGCATCAGCAGGCCCACCGAATGATTCTGCCGGTCGAGGGTGCGAGCCAGCTCGTAGGCAAAGATGCCGCCGGCCGACCAGCCCGCCAGGTAGTAGGGACCGTCCGGCTGGACCTCGCGGATGGCTTGGACGTAGGCTTGCAGCATGTCGGCCAGCGTCGGGTGGGGCGGAAAACGGCCTTCGCTGCCCCGCCCGCACAGGCCGTAGACCGGACGGTCCTGGATATGCCGGGCCAACTCGCGATAGCAGTTCACGTCGCCGCCCAGCGGATGGAGGCAGAACAGCGGCGGGCCGTCGCCGCCGGCTTGCAGGGCAACCAGCGGGGTCCACGAGGCGAGGCTTGGTTCCCCGCCGGCCGCGGTTTCGTCGGGAGCCGCTTGTTCCGCATCGCCGGCCAGGGCTTGTGCGACGTGCCCGGCCAGGCTCGTGACGCTCGGCCCCTCCATGAACCGGGCCATCGGCAGCGCCACCTTCAGCCGTGTTTCCATCATGTTGCGCAGCTCGATGGCCATGAGCGAGTCGAGTCCCATCGTATTCAACGGCTGACGCAGGTCGAGGTCGGCGGCGTCGAGGCCCATGATCTTGGCAAGCTGCTCGGCGAAGAAAGCGACCAGCATTTCCTCGCGCTGCTGCGGGGTGGCCTGCATGAGCCGGGCGCGCAGCGCTTGGGCCTGCGGGTCTTCCGCGGCGGGTTCGGCGGCCGCTTCGGGGCTGGGGGCCACGTCGGCCAGCAACGGCGGCACATCGCCGGTGCCCATGCGGAGGAGTTGCTCCCAATCGACGGCCACGACCGCCGTCTGCGGTTCGCCCCGCTCCAGCAGGCCGCGGAGAACTCCCAGGCAATCGCCGGGCGCCATCAGTCCCAGTCCCCGCGACTCCATCCCCGCGCCGCGCTGGCCCGCGGCCGCCATTCCCGTTTCCGCCCACGGACCCCAGTTGATCGAAACCGCGGGTAATCCCCGGCTGCGGCGGGAATGGGCCAGCCCGTCCAGGAAGGCGTTTCCCGCCGCGTAGTTCCCTTGGCCCGGCGATCCGAAAACACAGGCGACCGAGGAGAACAGTACGAACAACTCCAGCGGCGAGTCGAGCGTTGCCAGGTGCACGTTCCAAGCCCCCTCGACCTTCGGTCGCATCGGCTTGTCGAGCCGGGCGAGGTCCATGTCGAACAGGACGCCGTCGTCGAGCACGCCCGCTGCATGGAAGACGCCGCGCAGCGGGGGAAAGTCGCCGGGGACGGCGGCCAGCGCCGCCCGGAGAGAGGGCTCGGCGGTGACGTCGCCCTGCACCGCAACCACCGCCACGCCGCGATCGGCCAGCGCGGCGATCGCCGCGGCCACGGCGGCGGTCGGGGCGCGCCGGGCCAACAGCACCAAGTGCCGGGCGCCCGACTCGGCCAACCACTCGGCGATGCGGAGCCCCAGCGCGCCCAATCCGCCGGTAATCAGGTAGGCGCCGTCGGAGCGAATCAATCCCGGCTGAGCGGCGTCGCCGGCC
>PWXP01000338.1 GCA_003561895.1 Planctomycetaceae bacterium
CGCATCCTGCTGGAAACGCCCGGGGTGGCTGCGACCGTGCCGATGCTGCGGGGCGTGTGGGGTGCTGCGCTGCGCGAATTGGACCGCGGGGCCTACGCCCGAGTGTTCGAAGGGGGGCGGTCCCCTTCCGCCAACGCAACCGCCCCGCACGAGAAGACCCCGCTCTACGTCCTGCGCCCCGCGCCGCCGGACCCCGAGTTCGCCCCGGCGGTGGAATGGATTCTCATTGCCGGCGCCGTGGCCGATGCCCAACTGCTGGCCCGCGCGTGGCAGGTTGCCGGCCGGGCGGGATTGGGACCCCAGCGGAGGCCGTTTTCACTGCGCCGGTGGCTGTGCCTGGCTCCTGCCGGCCAACCGGCTGAGAAGGGCGGCCCGTGGCGGCTGGGGCAATGTGCGTGGCTGTACGAGAACCCCGAAACGACGCCCTGCCGCCTGCAATTCGACGCCCCACTGCGGCTGCGGCGGCGCGGCGACCTGATCGAACGGCCGACACTCGTCGACCTTGCCGTGGCCGCCGTCCGGCGGGTGGGCGGTTTCCTGCCACCGGCCGAGTTGCCGGCTTGGAAATCGCTCGAGGGGGAACTCATCGACCTCGCCCGCCGCACACCACAGGAACCCTGGCAGGGCGCCCGGTTGGACCTGACGCGCTATTCCAGCCGCCAGCGGCGGGAACTCGACCTGCACGGCGTTTGCGGCAACCTGCTGCTGCCCGAAGGCCCCGGCCCGCTCTGGCCGCTGCTCAGCGCCGCGTGCTGGCTCCATCTCGGCAAGGGCACCGTCATGGGGCTGGGGCAGCCGCATATCGTACCGCTTTCATCAACACAATAGGCCGGAACTGGCAGAGCGCCCTTCGGGAGACTCATCCAAGACACCATTTACACTGTGAACAGGGGGAATGAACCCATGCGAGTCTTGCTTTGTTTGCTGTCTGGCCAGCATGTTCCCAATTTGCTCTCGGTTCATCACTATCGGCCCGACCGGCTGGTACTGGTCGAGTCAGAAGGAATGCACCAGCGCAATGCCGCGGCCAACCTACTCGCCGCCATCAAACATGGCGGCTTGGATTACACAAATCAGCCTGGTGAGGAGCGATCGCACATTGAACCGCTCCACGCCGAGGACGATCTCAACGCGGTCCGCGCCGCTATGCGGTGCGTCTATAATCGCTACCCGGGCGCCGAATGGCTCGTCAACGTGACCGGCGGCACGAAGCCAATGTCCATTGCCACATACGATTTCTTCAATGGACTGATACGCCGGGACGTGCTGCGCGGACGAATCTTGTACACCAACGTGGCCCAACCGGCGCGGATTCTCGACGTGGCCACCCACGCCGCTGAGGATGTCACCCATCGCATCACCGCCAAACAGTTCCTGGCCGGCTATGGATTTGAGTCGCGCAAGTCGGATGCAAAGCTTCAGGAAGGCGAATCGCGCGCTGCGCAGTGGTGGGAGTGCTCACGTGCGATTGCGGCACAGGCCGCCGCGTTTCCGCTGCTGTGCCTCAACGATGAAGAGCGCAACCGGTCGCGGAAAAAGGGGCTTGAGTTGGAACCGGCACACCTCCATGCCAGCGGCAAGACACTCTGGCCCCTTATCGCTCAGACGCTTGGACTGCAACTCGATAATGGCGTGCTAAAAGGAAAGCTCGACAAACACGGCGTCCAGTTCCTGACCGGCGGATGGCTGGAGGCGTTTCTGTGGGGGTTGCTCAGCCGCAACGCCGAATCGCTGGGAATTTGGGATGTGCGGCTCGGCTTGGAGGTGGGTCGGAAAGACGCTTCCACGGGCAATGACTTCGACGTGGCGTTCATGCGGAACAGCAGCTTGTGTATGATCGAATGCAAGTCGGGTGCGCAGTCGCACGATCCCGCAGCCGATATCCTCTATCGCATTGAAGCGGTCATTCGCCAGTTCCGCGCATTGCGGGTGCAGTCCTGGTTGGCGACAACCGCCACGAACGTTCTCGACCCGCAAACGGGCCAGCTCAAGAGCAGCATCATGACGCGAGCAGCCATTCACGGATGTCGTACGATCCTGCCCGACGATATCCGAAGCCTTGCGGCTGCACCAGACGATCGGGAACGTGTGAACACGATCTTGTTCGGTCCCGACAACCAGAAATGAGGCGACCCGTGACCGCAACCGTGTTCTATTCCATCGGCGTTGAAGAACCGATCGCCCCAGATATGCCGCTGCCACCGATTCCCGACATACCGCGCGGAGCCTTGGTCGTGATCGAAGGACGCGCGCCGATTTGGCGTTATGGATTGGCCTTTCACCGTTTGCACGGTTCGCCCGCCGGCGCGATTGCCGTGTACGACCCGCGTGTGGGTGCCGTCGTGGTCGCTTCCCACCGACCGGAGCATCGCGAAGGGGAAATCCTCGACGTCACGCCGCCATAGCCGCCGTCAATAGGAGCACACCATGACCGACCCTGCCCTCGAAACCCTGCGCGCCCGCCTGGCTGAACACGCCGATGCCGAAACCATCGACTCCATCCGCCAGGCCGTCGAAGCCCGCCAGCGGCGGCGCGGCGGCCATACCGAGTGGGGCCTGCTGTGCGAGGAGGCCGGCTTGATGGGCCTGGCCTTCCGCGAGTTCCAGCTTGCCATGCGCGACGACACGGCCGACCCGACCGCCATGGCCCACCTTGCGGAACATTACACTGAACGCGGCGATGCGGCCCGCGCCGCCGACCTGCTGGTCCGGCTGCTGGCGCTGAACCCGACGCACGAGCCCTGGCTCCGCGCCCTGGCCGACCTCTCGCACACCGATGCCGACCGCCAACCGCTCCGCGAAGTGCTCGACCGGGCCGTGGCGCAGGGCTACCCCCCAGAAAAGGCCCGCGGGCTGTTGCGCAGCGCCACGGGCGAAGGCGACGATGAGCCTGCGGCGGCCGCGGCCCCGGAGCCCGAGCCGCTCATGCCCACCGATGCCGACTGCGTCCGATTCGCCGCGCTGTTCGCCGGGCGCGAGGATGTATATGCCCGGCAATGGTATCGCGCCAAGGACGGTCAGACGGGTTATACGCCGGTCCACGAGCCGCTCACCCCGGCGGTCGTCCGTAACCACCTGTTGGGCACGTTCACGGCCGGCGTCTATCCGATCCGGCTGGACCAAACTGCCACGTGGTTCGCGGTCGATATGGACATTCGCCGCCCGGCGCTCGACCAGGCCCGCCGCGATGCCGCCTACGCGCGCGAGCTTCGCGACCTGACGCGGCGCAAAGGGCTGGAAATCCTTGCCGCGCTGAACGAACTGGGCTTCGAGCCGTTCTTCGAGAACTCCGGCTACAAGGGCCGCCACTACTGGGTGTTCCTGGAAGAACCCGAGGAAGCGAAGGTGCTTCATCAGTGGGGACGGTTGCTCCTTCGTTACTTGCAGCAACACGTGGAATTAGAGTTCGCCCTGGAGTTCTTCCCCAAGCAGGCACAGCGCACGGGCAAGGGCCTGGGCAACCTGATCAAATTGCCGCTGGGCGTTCACCGGAAGAC
>PWXP01000258.1 GCA_003561895.1 Planctomycetaceae bacterium
CCCAATAACCTACCGAATTGCGTGGGATAGGCTTCCAGCCTGTCGCCGGAAAAGACAGGCTGGAAGCCTATCCCACGCTTGAAGTTCCCGGTAGTTTATTGTTTTACACCGCCTTACCGTTGCACGAATTGGCGCCCGTTCGGGCCTTGTGGAAAACGTGTCAGTTCATTCCTGCGGCCGGTGGCGCTCCAGGAACTCGATGTAGCGGGGGGCGGCCGGGTCGTCGGGAAGCGACTCGGCCAGCGTCGAGTACACCTGGTGCAGCGCGGCCCAGGTTTCCGGGCGGACGTGCTCGTAGCCGCGGAACGGGCCGCGCCGAAGCTCGGCGGCCAGCAGGTTCATGGCCAGCGTGTTCATCGGATCGAACCCGATGCGGAACGCCAGGGCGTGCGACTGCCGGTCGCCCAGTTCGGGCCGCATGACGGAATCGGCCCCGGCACTGTGCGCGGCGCCGAAGAAGTGCCCCAACTCGTGCACCAGCACTTCGAGCCGCTCGGACGCGGTAACGTGCTGCGACCACTCGCGAATGAGGATCCACCGGTGGAGCGGTCCGCGCGTGCCGCCCAACGGCACGCGCCGGCGGGGCAGGCGATACTGGCTGGTGAAGCCGATGGCCAGCCTTGCCGGGGCGGGATCGACCTGGCGTTCGAACTCGTCCAGCGACTCGGCGAAATCGTGGATGCGGTTGTCGGAATGCCACGTATCGACGGCCACCACCTTCAGGCGGATCGCGCAGTGCTGCTCGAAGATGCGCGACGCCTCGGCAAGCCGGTTGCGCAGCCGTGGCTCCCACACCGCCCGGACCGTCGGCTCGTCGTCGTCGACCAGCAGCTTCACCGGCACCACGAGCGGTTCGGGCGGCGGCAGGACCCGGCCTTCGCCGAACGGCCCCGCCGGCGCGTCGGGCCCGGCCGCCAAGGGCACCGCGGCCAGGTCCAACCGGCCGCGGCGCTCGATGAACGTGTAGGCGCGGTTGGGGTCGAGGGCGTAGTGGCGGGTCTGACCGGCCGAGACGAAACTGGCGGCCACCCGCCCGGTGACCGGAACCGGCGCCACTTCCCCCGGCTGGAGTTCGAGCCGGCGGCCGGTCCGGTCGGCGCCGCTGAGCAGCAGCGGCACCGGTGCGTCGGCATGGTTGGCGACGACGATGACCGCGTGCCCGACGGCAGCGGCCGGCGCGAGCGCGGCCAGCAGGGCGACGCATGCTACCGCGCGGCCGAGGGTTCGGGAGGTGGCAGGACGGATGGTTGCAGGTGGACGTTGTTTTGGTGGGCGGACGGCACAGCGGCGTGTGCCTGCTACATTGGCGACGGCACAGCGGCGTGTGCCTGCTGCATTGGCGACGGCACAGCGGCGTGTGGCTGCTACATTGGCGACGGCACAGCGGCGTGTGCCTGCTACATTGCCGAGGGTTCGGGGTGGGGCTTTACCGGGCGCGGACATCGTAGCACCAGAGGGAATCGTGGTAGCGCAAGTACAGCCGGCCGTCCAGCACGACGGGATGGGCCCAGGCGTCGCGCACCCGCTCGTCGATGAGGCGGAACCGGCCGGTTACCTCCATGCGGCCGGGCCGCGGATCCACCAGGCCCACGTTGCCGTCCTGGTCGAGCACGTACAGCCGGCCGTCGGCGTAGATGGCGGCGCCGGTGGTGAAGTCGTCGAGTTCGTGTTGCGTTTCGCCGGTTTCCCAGTCGATGGCGAACCACCGCCGCAGGCGCCGATAGCCGGCGGCATAGAGGGTATCGCCCACCAGCACGGCGCAGCCGGTTACCGGATCGACCGGCGAGGTCCAGAGGTGTTCGGCCGTCACGCCCTCGCCCGTGGGTCGGAGGCGGTATTGGCGGCCGAGTTCGCCGTAGGGGGTGGCGTAGTAGATGCTTCCGGCATGGTAGACGGGCGTGGCTACGTTGGTGCCGAAGCGGTTCTTCAGCGGCACGGTCCAAAGCAGTTCGCCCGTCTCGGCGTCGACCCCGAACCCGTGGCCGGCGGAATTGTTGGCGATGATCCGCCGCCCGGCGTACCGGAACAGGATGGGCGAGGCGTGCGAAGTGCGTTCCTCGGCAATAGGCGGTGTGACCCACCGGGTGCGGCCGGTGCGCTTGTCGAGCGCCGCGATGAGCCCCTTTTCGCCGCCGGGGGTGACGATGACCCGCGGGCCGTCGACCAGCAGGCACTCGCTGAGGGCCCAGGTGATATTCTTGCCCTGGAAGCGGTCGAGGACGTTCACGGCCCACCGTTCGTTGCCGGTGCGGGCGTCGAGGCAGGCCACGCGGCCATGGGCGTTCATGTGATAGACGCGGCCTTCCGCGTAGGCGCACGTCGCTCGCGCGCCGGGGTAGGGCCCCTTCCACGCCCGGCCGTTGACGGTGCGCCAGCGGGGCGCGCCGTCGAGGTTGAACGCGGACACCACCAGGTCGTCGCCCACGTCGCCGGTGACGTAGAGCGTGCCGTCGACGATGATCGGCGAGGACCAGCCCCGGCCCAGTCCGCCGATCCGCCACAGGAGTGTCGGGCCGTCCTCGGGCCATTCGGCCCGCAGCCCTGTTTCCTCGGCGACGCCGTCGCGCCGGGGGCCGCGCCATTGGGGCCAATCGGGCTGCGGCGAGGCAATGAGGCCCTCTTCTCCCGCGGCAAGGCCGGCAGGCACGGCCGAGACGGCCGTCTCGGCCGGCGCCAAGGCGCCCAAAAGGCAGCAAGCGGCGAGGCAAACCCAGCGGGGTTGGGGCATGGTAAGAATCTCCATCGGGGGTGTGTGGTCTCAGCCGTCTCCCGGCGCGAGGCCGGCCGCGTCGCCCACTAGGTGACCCTGCTCCGCAAAGGGCAACAGGTAGGGTCGCAAGCGTTCGAGGGTGACCGGTCCGATGCCGCGCACGCGCCGCAGGTCGGCGGGCTCGGCGAACGGGCCGTCGGTCTCGCGCGACTCGATAATGCGCATGGCGAGCGTCTCGCCCACGCCGGGCAGCAGCACCAGTTCCTGCCAGGGCGCCGTGTTCAGGTCGAGTTGGAACTGGTAGGGCAAGGGTTCCGCCCGTTCCAATTCGATCCTCCGCCCTTGCAGGCCGCCTTGCCCGACCCACCAGCCAATCATTGAGCCGAGCGCCAGCAGCAACAGCGTGGCCACCGCCGCCTGATCGGCCCGGCGGAGCAGCCAGTAGGGGGCCGCCGGTGCCGTCTCTCGGTTCGATAGGTCGTTTCGCGCCATATTATCCAGCATACCAGGGGCCGCTTGGAAAACAAGTTGCGTCGCCAGATAGGTGGTTGGCCGCCGGATTGGGCGGGCAGGGGGGGCGGTTTCACCCAAAGGCGCCAGCTTCCCCACGAGGCCAATGACGGCTATGCTGGTAAACACCCGCCGAACCACCGCTGGAGTTCACGCTTTAGCGTGCGAACCACCGCTGGAGTTCACGCTTTAGCGTGCGAACCACCGTTGGAGTTCACGCTTTAGCGTGCGAACCACCGTTGGAGTTCACGCTTTAGCGTGCGAACCACCG
>PWXP01000508.1 GCA_003561895.1 Planctomycetaceae bacterium
AAAAGCCGGCCGCCATCCTGGAGCGGATCGTCCGCATTCACACGAGGCCCGGCGACGCCGTGCTCGACTTTTTCGCCGGGAGCGGCACCACGGGCGAGGCGGCGGGAAAGCTCGGCCGGCATTTCACGCTCGTGGACAACAACCCGGAAGCCGTGGACATTTGCGCCAAGCGACTGGCCCCGTTCCAGCCCGAGTGCGTCGGGTTCACGCCGAAGACGGCTTTCACGGCCCGGAGTGAATCTTGGCCCAGAACGGGTGCCGGCGGTCGGCGCGGGAGCGGGCGTCTTCGAGCAGGGTCTCCAGGTCGGGTCGGATGAACGGGTCGTTCGAGTTGATGCGCCGGCCGTTGACCACGACGTTCACACGCTGCTCGAAGTCGATCAGCTCCGGCGAAAGCCATATCGTCACCGGCGCGCCGCGGTACTTCACCCGCAGCCCGTTCGTCGCCAGCACCGAGGCCTCGACGGGAGCGGCTCGGGCGCCTCGCGGGGGCGGCCAATCGACCGGATCGACGCGGGCGCCGGACGGCAGCCCATCCAACTCCACCCACCAGAAGAAATTGTCGAACGGGCGCATGGTCCGGCCCTCGAACTGCTGGGGGAAGAAGTCGCGGCGGTGCCGGCCCATCCAGTCGAACAGCCGATGGATTTCGTCGGAAAAGTCCTCGTGCCCCCGCCCGAGATACTCCACCACGGTCACGTTGAAGTTCGAGCGGAAGTAGCGGTCGAGGTCGGTCGCGTTGTGGGCCAACAGGGCGGCGCTGTCGAGTTCCCCGAAAACGCAGTAGAACGGTACGTGGCGGGCGTTGTGCCAGTAGTGTTTGCAGTAGCGGTCGCTCTTGGCGACGATCGGGATGGCGCCGGCCCACAGGTCGGGGTGCGCGAGGGCCAGGTCCCACGCGGCGTCGCCCCCTAACGAGTGCCCGGAAATATACACCCGGTCGGTATCGACGGAGAACCGGCGGCAGGCGTCGCGCAGCACGTGGAGCACGGCGGCGGGTTCCCGGGCCGAGTACTCGTACTCGTTCTGATGCTCCCGGGTCCACCGCGGCGCGACGACGATGTACCCGTGGCGGGTGGCCTGGCCGGCCCGCCAGCCCCCTTCGGTCCAGCCACCCGCCCACCAGTCAATCTGGTGCTCCGCGGTGGTGCCGGCGCCATGCAGGGTGAGGATGGTCGGGTAGTGGCGGTGCGGGTCGTACTCCGGCGGCGTCTGGACCAGGTAGCGCACTGGCGCGTCGCCCGGCAGCCCGGCCACTTCCAATTCGTACAAGCCGGGGGTGGTGGGCGAAACCGGCTCGGGCACGTCGCCGGGCGGCTTCATGTGACGCAGGATGGCGGCCACCATGGCCGGCGACGAGCCTTCCTCCGACCCCAGCTTCGCCAAGATGTGCTGGCGGTGGATCAGCACCGGTTCGTTGAGGTACTCGCGCACCAGATCCCGCACCCGGTGAAGCGACAGCGCCACCGCCAGGTTCAGCGTCGCCTGGTCGCTGCCGACGAGCCAGCCGCTGATGGCCAAGGCCAGCCGCTGCTCCGGCGGGAGTTCGTCATCGCCGGCATGATGGCGGAAGGCGGCCATTCGGACGAGGGTGTTGATGCTCAGTTCGGCGCGGATTTCGTCGCAGGCGGGCCGAATGTTTTCGCGGGTCTGCGGCTGGCTCACCTCGGCGGCCAGCGCGTCGAGCCGCTCCAGAACGGCCCTGCCCCGCTGCCGGAGCTGGGCGTACTCGTCGATCAGCTCGCGGACCGCTTGCAGGATTTCGCCCGCCACGTCGTCCGAAGGAAACGCTTCCAGCCTACTGTACACCAGCCGATGCTGGCCGGCCTCGCGCCGTAGCTCCAGTTCCCGCAGCAGGCGCTGCGCCCCCATCTGCCGCAGCGCCCGGATGGACGGATCGAGCTGCGCGCGAAGCTCCGGGTCGTCGGGGGCCGCTTCGAGGGCCGCTTCGAGGGCCTGGCGCGCGTCGCTGAACCGTTCCGCCTGGAGGTAGAAGCGGGCGACCTGCTTCTGATGCTCGACGTTGCGCGGGTCGATCTGCCGTTGCAGGATGTCGTGCAGCGTGCTCGAAGGGATCGAGCTGGTGGCAACCCGCATGTCCCAAACGTGCGTCAGCCCCTCGACTTTCGCCCACTGCGGGGTCAACTCGGTCACCCCCTGGATGACGTCGACCGGCCCCTGGTGGGTGTTCATTCGCAGAATGCGGCGGCCGAACTCGTCGAACGGCGAGAGCTGCAGGATCGGCCCCACGGTGCTCACCGTCCGGCCTTGCCGCAAGGCCTTCTGGTGGACGTGGAACGTCTCATCGGCGGCGCCGCCCGCCTCCGCCTGAAGCACGTTCTGAATCTGACGCCGGGGTACGAACGTGCGGCGTAAATCGTCATCGGCCAGTACGATCAGACTCACCGGACCGTCGCCATCGGCCGTACGGGGCTGGGGTACGCCGCCCAACGAAACCACCTGGGCCAGCCGGCCCTCAATCGTGCGGCCATCGCGCATCAGCAATTCGGCGGCCGAACCGGCTGCGGCCCAACTCACGCTCAGCCACACGGCCGTCAAGAGGATTCTGCGGTCAAAACCATTGCAACCCATGGTAGCTCTCTTTCCGGGTAACCGTTCACAGGGGACTGCCCCCTTCGCATCGAGCGGAGAAAACAGCCCGCGCCGCCCCGTGAACGGTTACGCAAAGCCTCACAACTTCGGCTACTACGATGGTCGCCCGCCGTTTTATTCCCGGGCGAGCGCCGGGCAGGGGCAAACCACCCTACCTCTAAACCACCCTACCTCTATTGTGTGGCGGGAAGTTTCTGTGTCAAGAAACAAACCCGCCAGCTAACCGACTCCTGCACGGTTACCGCCTCGGAAACACGCGCACTGCCACTCGGGCAAAATAAAGCACCCCGCTATAGTGGTGGCCCTTTCCCTCGACTGCCTTCCTCCGTCGGAAGCAGCGGTCCGCCGTTTCCGGGGGCGTAGCCGTTCACAGGGGGACTGTCCCCTTCGCATCGAGCAGAGAAAACAGCCCGCGCCGCCCCGTGAACGGTTACCCGGGGGCCAGCGAGCGGCGGAAGCAGAAATCGCACACGAAAGCGTGAACTCCAACGGAGCCATTCGCCAGTTCAACTGCAAGTCCGGTCCTCACTCCACCACCGCCCGCTCCGGCCAATTCTCCAGCGCGTAGGTGACAATGCGTTGGGCGAACCCGGCGGGCAGACCGTAGGGACGCGATGTCTTTTTCTTCTGGAATCGCTCCCAGTCGTCGCGGGTCAGGCGGTCGTCGGTGTGGGAGTACTGAAAAGCGTTCAGCGCGAACAGGAAGACGTAACCGTCGTCGGTGGCTTCGGCCTCGCGCATGATGGCCCGAAACGCGGTGTCCGGATCGCCGCTGCGGCCCAGCGCCTGCGCAGCCATGATGCGGTTGCCGGCGAAGGGGTCGTCCTCGATCATCGCCGCGAGCGCGGCGCGGATGGCCGCATCGTCGTCGCGCAG
>PWXP01000203.1 GCA_003561895.1 Planctomycetaceae bacterium
CCCCCCCGACGGCGTGCAAAACTGGTGCCGGTTGCGGCCGTCGGCGGAACCGTAACCGTTCACGGAGCGGTGCAGGCAGTCTTCTTTGCTGTATACGAAGGGGACAGTCCCCAAGGGAACGGCTACCCGGAACCATTGTAGCTATACGGCCCGCTTGGGGCAACGCGTTCGCATACTCCGGGCCTGGCTGGTCAGTGCGGGCTGATCCGGCCGGCCCTGCCTGGGGAGTCGCTTTCGTTGTTGTACGCCCGCGAAACTTCACCCTCTCGCGCAGCGGGAGGGTCGGGCTCACAGGCCCGGGGAGGGCACTTTCGAGTCATAGCGCGGCAGGGCCGCCAACCAAAGCAACGAACCGGACGCTAGCGCGTTGCGGCTGATTGCAGTGAAATTCATCCGGCCGATTGGGCAAATCAGCCGCGGGGCCCCCGGTTTTCCGGTTTGTGACGTTCGTAGCACCACGCGTCCGACCCCTTACCTCCGATTCCTTTTTTGCTGCGGGGGTTTTCCCCGCTTCACCCGTTTATGAGTTAAAAGGGATTAGCCGCTTTTCGTGGGATAGGCTTCCAGCCTGTCTCTTCCGCCGACAGGCTGGAAGCCTATCCCACGAGAGGCGTATCCCGCGCAATTCGGGCGTTTCACCCTCCCAGGAGGTCCACCCATGCGATGCCGCCGGATTCGAGAGCAATTGGACGCTTATTTGGCTGGAGCGCCCCACGGGCTGCCCATGCCCGACCGCAATCGTGTGGACGCTCACCTGGCCGGGTGTGCGGCATGCCGGCGGGAGCGGTCGCGCCGCCGCGCGCTCGGCGAACTGCTGGCCGCCGCGCCCGTGCCGCCCGTGCCCGAGGGTTTTTCCGGCCGCGTGCTGGCTCGGGCCAAGGCATTGCCGCGTGGCGCGGAGCCCCGGCAGGCGGCATTACCCGGCTTCGGGGCGCATGCCTGGCGGCGAGTGCGGCTGCTGGCAGGTGCGGCATCCGCGCTGGCCGCGGGCCTCGCCTTGGGCGCGTTCCTGGGCAACGACGTCTGGCGGGCGAGCAGTGCCCACCCGCAACCGGCTGAAGTCCGGCAAGCCGACGTGCTCAGTGGCGCCGGCTTTGGGCGGCTGGTGGTTGATTACGACGACTCACTCGCGCAGGCGTACTTGGAGCTGACCGCCCGCCGGGATGGCTGAGAATGGAGAGAGTGCCATGTGGAAGACCTTGAAACCTTACGTGCTAATCGCCTCGGCGGCGTTGAACGTGGCCTTTGTGGCGATATGGCTCGTCCACGCAGCGGCGCCGCGAGGGACGGCGCCGGGCGCCTCCGACCGCCAGGGTGTATGGTGCCCCTTGCATCGCGAGTTGAACGTCACGGCGGAGCAATGGGCGGAGATCGAGCCCCGGCTGATCGCGTTTCAGGAATCGGTCGGCCGGCTCTGTGAACGACTCGACGCCATGCGCCTGGAAGTGATCGACCTGCTCGCCGCCCCCTCTCCCGACCTCGACGCGATCCGCGCCCGGCACGACGACGTGCTCGCCACGAAGCGGGCCATTCAGGCGAAGGTGGTCGACCACCTCCTGGCCGAGAAGGAAACGCTCGGGCCCGATCAGCAAGCCCGGCTCTTCGAAATGCTGCGGCGGCGGGCCGGATGCGCGGGCCGGCACCCGCCCATGTCGGGCAGGGGCCGCCTGGACGGCGAACCGCAAAGATTGAACATCGAACCCGGCGCCTCCCACAGAGGACATGAACGATAGGGCACGCTATGAGCCGTATGCCGACCGATGAACAACCCGGCGCCTTGCGCGAACCGGCCCGAAGACCGGCAGAGGCGGGGCCTGCCGACGGCGCCCCGCGCGGGCGGCTGCAAGGGACCGGCGACGCGGCCGCGCGCCGCGCGGCCGAGCGGCGCCGGCGCAAACGGCGGCGGCGGATGTTCGCCCTGGCCGCCCTGGCGGCCGTTCTCGTGGGAACCGGCTGGTGGCTGTGGCCGTACATCCCCGGCCGGACCGAACACGCCCCCCCACCGGTCGAAACGGTTGCCCGCCGCGATTTCGCCGCCTCGGTGCTGGCCACCGGCTCGGTGCAGCCGCAAATCGGGGCCGAGGGCCGCGTGGGGGCCCGGGTGTCGGGCAAGGTGGAACGCCTGCTGGCGAACATCGGCGACCGCGTGGAGCGTGGGCAAGTGGTCGCCCGGTTGGAAAAGGACGACCTCGACGCCATGCTCGCCCAACGCGAGGCCGAAGTGGAACTGGCCGAGGCCAAGCTGGCCGCCGTCGAATCGCTGGGGCCGAAGGAAATCGAGCGGGCGCAGGTGGGCCTCGAGGAAAGCGAGGCCACCTTCCTCCTGGCGGAAAAGGAACTCGCCCGCACCCGCCGCCTCCATCAGCGCAAGGTGACCACCCTGGAAGACCTCGACACCGCCGAGGAGCGGTTCACCGTGGCCCGGGCGCGCGTGGCCTTGGCCGGAAAGGCGCTCGAAGTGGCCGCAACCCGGTACCGGGAAGACCTGCGGCAGGCGCGGGCCGAGATTGCCCGGGCGCGTTCGGCCGTGCGAAACGCCGAAGTGCAGCTTGCCTACGCGACCATCACGTCGCCCATCGGCGGGGTGATCGCATCGGTTTCCACCGAAGAAGGCGAGACGGTTGCCGCCGCCATGCAGGCGCCCACCTTCGTGACGGTCATCGACCTCGAACGCTTGCAGGTCGACGCCTTCGTCGATGAGGTGGACATCGGCAAGGTGAAGGTGGGGCAGCGGGCCAAATTTACCGTCGACGCCTTTCCCGCCCACGAGTTCGAGGGCCGCGTGGCCGCCATCTACCCGAAGGCGATCATCCAGGACAACGTGGTCAATTACGACGTGGTGATCGACATCGAAACGCCCTACGACGGCCTGCTGCGGCCCGAGATGACCGCCAGCGTGACCATCTTCCAGGAGCAGCGGCAGGGCGTGCTGGCCATTCCCACCCGGGCCGTGCGCCGGGAGCGCGGCCGGACCCTGGTGTACGTGCAGGAAGACGGCCGGCCGCAGCCGCGCGAGGTGCGGCTGGGTTGGCGCGACGGCCCGTGGGTCGAGGTGGTCTCCGGACTCGAGGAGGGCGAAATCGTGCTCCTCGAGGCGCCCGAGGTGAACCGAACGGCGACGGAGGGGCCATGAGGGAAACGCTGTTTGGCGCGCCGCTTGCATCCTTCTCATTCGGCCCTGCCAAGCCCGCCGGGCGTGCAAATTGGTGCCGTGGGGCGCCAGACCGGTGTGCAAGAGTTGCAGGGCTCAGCAACATCACTCGATGAGAGGAGAAAATGATGCGAAAGGTACTGGTAACACTGGCCGTGGGTTCGATGGCTCTGCTGGCGACCGAAAAAGGGTGGGCGCAAGGCGCCGCCATGGCCCAACGCGGGCAGCGGGGGACCGGCATGGGTCAAGGAGCGGGGCAAGGGGCCGGGCGGGGAGCGGGCCAGGGAATGGGACGCGGCGTGGGACAAGGCATGGGACGCGGCGCGGGGCGGGG
>PWXP01000589.1 GCA_003561895.1 Planctomycetaceae bacterium
ATCCGGCCATTGCGAAGACCCTTCAAGGCATTGTGTTCGAGATCAGGCAGGGCTATAAAAGTAAGGATTCCAAGCGGCAGAACGCCGATATCGCCAACGCGGCGACCGCCTATACGAAGGGGCTGCTGCCATGCGTTGGAATCCTATCACTGCAAATCGACAAAGACATCGCTGAACGGTATCGCAACGAACGGTGGGTACTGCTCATAGGGTTGACGAGCGGCGCCTCGCCGCACGAATCGTTCTATAGTTTTTGCAAGGATGTCGTCGGATACGACCTGGCTGGTTTTTTCGAGCGCAACAGCCCCCTGCTAAGGAAGGAGGTGGAGTCCGTGCTGACGGCACTCCTGACGCCCTCATGACCGATCGTACTGAATCCCTCGCAGCAACCCGGCAGAATGCCGACCTGACCTTCAAGCTTAACCGGCATTATGGGCGTCACGGGTGGCTTCGACTCACGCCCGCCTATTCCGTGAAGCTTGTATCGGACATCTTGGCTCGGTCGGAACGAGGGCTCCGCGTTCTCGATCCATTTTCCGGGACCGCCACCACGCCGCTTTGCGCCGCCTACGCCGGCGATACGGCCATTGGCGTCGAAATCAACCCGTTCCTCACTTGGTTGGGGAACGTCAAGCTGGCCATGTACTCGGCCGCTTGCGTCCGTGGTGCCCGTGAAGCACTGCATCAACTGATCAGGCAGGCGAGTCGCAAAGGTGTACGTGCTGCTGACCCGCCTGCCATGCATAACCTCAACAGGTGGTGGGACTCGGAGCAGCTAGGCTTTCTGGGCAGGTTCAAGGCGGCCCTGGACGACACGGCTGTGGACAGCGCCACGCGGGATCTGCTGCTGGTCGTCCTTTGCCGGCTTGTCATCAAGTTTTCCAACGCCGCGTTCAACCATCAGTCCATGTCATTCAAGGACAAGGTAAAGGTAAAGGGGACGGCTTCGGCGAAGCGGCAGCCGCTGTTGTTCGATGTCGAACCCGACCTTGCCCATGCCGCCCGCGTCGAGGGGCTCGAGGTTCTCGATTCGGCTGGCGACAATCCGAAGGGCACCGCAGAGGTAGTGCGCGGTGACTCCCGTCGCACATCGCGTGCCGTTGCGGGCAGCTTCGACCTGCTCATAACATCGCCGCCGTACCCAAATCGCATGTCTTACATTCGCGAGTTGCGGCCCTATATGTATTGGTTGGGATACCTTACCAACGGCCGAGATGCCGGGGACATGGACTGGTCGGCAATCGGGGGCACGTGGGGCATTGCCACCAGCCGCCTTGCCGAGTGGCAACGGTCGGCCGACGGTTTCTACCCGTCCTACTTCACCGATATTCTGACCGCAATTCGAAAAGCAAATGAAAAGAACGGCAGGCTGTTATCCAATTATGTCGCCAAGTACTTTGAAGACATGTGGAGCCATCTTCGCGACGTAGGAACCGTATTGAACGCAGGCGCCACGGTCCATTACATTATTGGCAACTCAACATTCTACGACACGGCGGTCCCCGTCGAGCGACTTTTTGCAGATATGCTCACAGAGGCGGGCTTCCGCGATGCGCGGATTGCGCGGATTCGGAAACGGAACTCGAAGAAAGAACTGTATGAGTTCGACGTGACCGCAAGAAAGTGAAGTACAGGGGGACTGTTTTTGGCTTCTCGCCAGGTAAGGGGCCAAGTTCAAATGCGAAAATGCTAATTGGCGGACACTACCAACGGTCGGCCTCTCCCTTCCCATCACAGGCCGAACGCCGCTCGCGCGGCCGTCACAAATGCGGCCAGCAGGGTGTGGTCTTTCTTGCCGGGGGCGTATTCGACGCCCCCGGCGGTATCGACGGCGGCGGGGCGGGCGGAGCGGATGGCGGCCGTCACGTTGCCCGGCGTGAGCCCCCCGGCCAGCACGATGGGGGGGCGGCCCGCCGACGGATTCGCTTCGCCTAGCGCCGACCAGTCGAGCGTGGCGCCCGTTCCGCCGTACTGCCCGGGCACGTGGGCGTCGAGCAGGATCATGCGGGGTACGGCGCCCAGCGCGCCGCACGCCGCCAAATAGACGTCGACCGGCGCTAAACCCCTCCAATCGATCCGAAATGCCTGCACCAGAGGCAGGGAGGCCAGCCTGGCCAGCAACTCGGGCGGCTCGTCGCCGTGCAACTGGACCGCGTCGAGCGCGAGCGATTCAAACGTCCCCCGAATGTCGTACTCCTCGGCGTTTACGAACACGCCCACTTTCAGCACGCCGGATGGGAGCGACTCGACAATCTCGCGTGCCCGATCAGCAGCAACGAAGCGTTTGCTGCCAGGGAAGAAGTTCAAACCGACGGCGTCCGCGCCCGCCCGAGCGGCGGCCAGACCGTCGGCAACGTTGGTAATACCGCAGATTTTGATGGCGAACATGACTACATCATGCCGGATCAAACGTTTTCGTGCAAGCGACAAAGTGTGCTTAAGATACGGTGTTTGGGTGACCGAAGATGATTGGGGTGAAGAGTGCGTCCGGTGAAGGACATGGTGCAGACGGCAGGCCTTGATCGTAAGTTTGCGAAACGACATCAATGCCAGCATCGTAGCCGAAGTCGTGAGACTTCGCCATTGGAGGTGCCGGTCCGAAGGCTCACGACTTCGGCTACTGCCATCATTTCGCAAGGTTACGATCAAGCCCCAGACGGCACAGCGGCGTGTGCCTGCTACACTGGAAAAATGAGATTCTATCGAAAACGTCGAGCCAGGTTGTTCGTACCGCCATCGCCGTGGTCGGTCAATACGGTGCTGCTGGTGCTCGTTTTCGCCGTGACCAGTGCAACGGTGTATCACTGGGCCCACGAACACGCCAAGCTCCGGTCGCAACTTAGCGAGGCCTGCAAACTGGGCGTGCAGTTCAGGCGGGAGGCCCACCAACCTCAGGGCCGGCATAAGCGGTTTGCCGTGGGAGAGGGGGAAGGCCGATCGGAGCAGCAGCAAGGCCCAGGAACCGAAACCGCGTTCTCTCCCCCCCTCGAAACGCTCTCGCCCGGCGATGCAGGGGGCCAGCTCTTGTCCACTTCGCTTCTGGCCGGCTTGGCCATGATGGTGGGGGTGGGCATGTTCGCCGCCGGCGCCGCCATGGAATCGACGCTCACCACGGTCGACCAAGTGCCCCGCGTGCTCGGCGTTCCGGTCGCGGCGACGGTCACCCTGCCCGGGCTGAAGCCGACCAGATCGGGCCGGCACCGTGGTTGGCTGCGGCTGGCGTTCTGCTTCGGCGGCGCGGTATTGATGGCGGGCTGCCTTGCTCTGGTTTTCCAATTGTTGGAGTTCACGCTTTAGCGTGCTTGGTTCGCACGCTAAGCTCGCGCTCAGAAATAAGTTGGCCAATTGCAATGTAGAAGGCACTCGCCGTGTGCCGAAATTCGCGAACGGCACACGGCGAGTGCCTTCTACAATTTGTTCAAGTTATTTCTGAGCGCACGCTAAAGCGTGAACTCCAACAAGCCGTTCGCACGCTAAAGCGTGA
>PWXP01000552.1 GCA_003561895.1 Planctomycetaceae bacterium
CGCCCACGGCCACCAGCCGCCGGGCCAACTGCGGCGGGCCGCTGCGGAAACCCCGGAAGCGCGATTCCCACGCCGGGATGTCTCGCTCCCAAAGCCGCACGCCGCTGAAGGCGTCGCGGGCGACCAGCCGCCACTGGGGCGGAAAGGCCACCGACGCCACGGGCCCTTCATCGACGATGTAGAACACCCGCCCGCCCGCGGAAACCATCGCGCTGAAGCTGGCCAGGTGCTCGTGGCTGCGGAGCCACGTCGGGCCGCACCGCCACTGCAAGCGGCGCGGCGGCCCGACGGCGCGATCCTGCCCCACGGCGTTGTTGCTCGCGCTGTGCAGGTAGTGGGTCCACTCGTCGATTTCCTCGGGCCGGGGCTTGATCGTTTTCTCCCAGGCTCCGTCCCGGCGGACGTACGCCACGCCGCCCGGGGCCAGCACGCGCATCATCTCGTCCTCGGTCAAGGGGCCGCATTCCCCCACCACGAGCACGTTCACCAGGCCGTCGGCGTACGGCAGCCGCCGGCCGTCGAACCGTCCGACCGACACCCGCCCGTACAGCCCGCGCCCGCGGACATGTTCGCGTGCTTCGGCCACGCGGGCGTCGTCGGTATCGAGTCCGTGGACGAGAAACGCCTCCCGGGCGCCGAGCGCGGCGGTCAGCTCTCCACTGCCGCAGCCCACGTGGACAATCAAGCCCCCTCGGACACCCGTTTCCTGGAGAACTTGGGTGGCCAGGCCGTCCGCTGCAGGGGCATCTGCCGACATTGCGGAACTCGCTGCTGCGAACAAGGCCAACGCGGCCGACACGGCCATGGGCCACGAAGCAGGAACCTTCGCTGGGTAATTCATCGAGCACCTCCTACGGGTAGAGTCGGATTTCCAGGCGAGCTTCCGAGACAACGGTTCCCCGCGCACTCACCCGAGCTTCCTGCCGTCCCAACATAAACCGGGCGGATGGTGGTTGTCAATTCGTCTCGGCTCGGGTCCTTATCGGGGTGGGCCGAGTTGCCGCAGTCCTTCCACCACGGGAAATGAAAAGTTCTCGTTGGCGTACAAGCTTGCCACCCCTCAAGCCTCCTCGTTCTCGCGGATTTGCCGGTCGATCTCGTCGCGATGGGCGCGCACGTACGCCCAAGCCGCGGCTAGGTCTTCCGCCTGAAGGGTTGGATAGCTGCGCAGGATATCGGCTTCGCGGATTCCCTCCCGCCGCATCTGCTCGAGGACAATCACTTCTCCCAAATCTCCAGTTCCGTCACGCCGCTGCGGGCGCGGCCGTCGTGGATGAACATGACGCGCACCTTGTGGGCGGTCACCGGCGCGAAGGTGACCGTGTTGGCCATCGAGCCGGTGGGTTTTTCGGGGTCGCGCGAGGCAACGTCCACGTCGCGCCACGCCTCGCCGGTCCACGCCTGCACGACATAATCCTTCGGTGGCTGCACGCCGCCGCGGTCGTCGTAGATGTGCAGCACGGCGCGGCCGACCGTCTTCTGCTGGCCGAAGTCGACTTCGAGCCAGTCCCGCTCGTTGGGCGAGCCGTAGCTGGTCCAGCGGTTCATCGGCGTGGGGATGTAGACGATGCGGCCGTCGATGGCGCGTTCCGGCCGCCCGCCGAACTGGTCGCTGTGCGAGGCGGTGGCCTTCGGGTAACCCTCGCCCGTGGCATTGAACGCAACATTGCCGGCCGGAGGCGGCGCGGGCGTGTACGGCCGCTCGCCCGGGCCCCACGCCTCGAACGCGGTCAGTCCGGTGGCCCCGTCCTCGGCGTGCCGGAAGACGACGCGCAGCTTCGCCACCTCCAGGACGGGAAACGTCACGGTGTTGGGCCGCCGACCGACCGGGCGCGCGGGCGAGCGCTGCTGTCCCGGCACCGGCTTCCAGCCGTCGCCCTCGTCGTATTCCAACTCGAAGCTTTCCGGCGCCACGACGCCCTCGCCGTCGTCGAGCACGTACAGTTTCACGGTGTCGATCGGGCGCGGCATGCCGAACTCGACCTCGATCCAATCGGTGTCGGTCTCGGAGCCGACCGTGGTCCAGCGGTTGACCGGGCGAAGATCGTAGCGGTACTGCCCGTCGTTGACGTACGACAGCGCGCTGCCGGAGCCGACGTGCGAGGCGGCGAAGCGCGGGAACCAGTCGCCGTCGTTGTTCACGGCGTAGTTGAACCGAACCTCGTCGGGCATGGGCACCTCGACCGCCGGGGGCAGCTCCACGATCATCTTCGCGAGCTTCGGCGAGGTGGCGACCTTCTCGCCGTCGACCAGCACGTGCAGGCCCCGGCCGAGCCCGTAACGCTCGCCGGTCCGGTCCCAAACCACCGCCAGGCGGTGGCCGCGGTACGGCAGGTTGTCCAGGGCGAAGTAGTCCCAGGTTTCGGGCGCGAGCGGGTCGATGGTCAGCGTGTCTCCGCCGCTGGGTTGCACGCCCACCAGCCCGGTGATGACCAGGTCGGTGAAGCCGGAGTGGAAGTAGTGCTCGCTGCGGTTGCGCATGTCGTGGCCGGCCCAGGAGCCGGTGTCGGGGTGTACGGCCTCGGCGATGTACGGCTTGCCGTCCTTGCGATGCGTGACGGCGAACTTGTGCAGCATGCGCACGTAGTCGGCCCGCGAGATATGCTCCTGCCGGTAATTCTGGAGCACGTTGGCCATCGCCTTGAGCGTTTGCGTGGTGGCGAACGGCCACGACTGGCCGCTCCACCAGCAGCAGCCGGGCTGGAGCACGAACAGCGGATCGCGGCGTTCGACCGTGGTCGGCCCGAACTTGGCGTAGAAATAGTCGGGGTCCATGAGGAACTTCCACGCCTCCTCGAAGCCGGGGTCGAGCATGTTGAACGCCCAGGGAACGTAGCCGTGCAGTTCGCGGCCGTGCGGGCTGCCGGCGAATTGGCCGGTCTCGTAGGTGAGCGTGTGCCGCTCGACCACGTGCCCGTCCTTCTCGTGCCGCTGGTTGCTCATGGGGAAGAAGAACCGCCGTTTCGGGTCCCACAAGTGGGTTTGCACCTGAACCTTGACGCGGTCGGCTTCTTCCCGATACCGGGCGGCGGTTTCGGCGTCGCCGGCGAGTTCGGCCATGTTGGCGATGGCGTGGGCGTCGGCCCACATGTAGGCATTGAACGAGGGGCGCAACGATTGGCCGCCGCGGAGGATGTCGCGCGTCTGCTGCGCGTTGATGTCGAACTCCATTCCCTCGTCGTGGCCGAGTTGCCAGAACATGGCCTTCTCCGGCTCCCAATGGCGACGGTGCCATGCCTGGTAGTTCTCGATCAGGTCGGGCAGCAGGTCGAGGATGAACTCGCGGTTCGGCTGCACCAGGTGCGTGGCCCAGGCCGAATCGGCCGCCCAGAACGAGTAGTTGCGCGGCTGCGCCCCCGGCGTGCGGAACCAGTAACGCAGGTAGTCGCGCACGTAGCGCGGGTTGTGCAGCCAGCGGACCTCGTAAATCTGGTGGCCGGCCGGGCAGGAAATGGCCCCGTACGCCCCCG
>PWXP01000564.1 GCA_003561895.1 Planctomycetaceae bacterium
CCGGCACGCGCATCTGTCCGCACTGTCACACGTACATCGGCGGTCTGTCCGACATGCCCTGATCGCGATTGGTAACCGTTCACGGGGCGACGACGCAGTTTTCTCCGCGGTATGCGAAGGGGGCAGTCCCATTTTCGCGGCTTGTCCGGAATGGCGCCCGCCTGAGCGACCGAAGTCCCACCACGACCTTGGCTTACCCTACATCGTCATGAATAAGCTGGATGAGCCCCTTCCGGCGCCGGTCAGACGGGATGGGGCGTTTCAGCCCAGTCCGCCGGCCGACCGTAGAAGTCGTGGCACACTTCTTCATAGCGGCGGTTGATCGGCGCGTCGGGATGATACTCCGGGCTGTTTTCGATCATCTCGCGGGTCAATCGAACGCAGACGCGCCGTGTACCCCAGTCGATGGCCTCGGCCCAACGCGGGCAAACGAGGACCTGCTTGCCGGGCAGCCAGTGCCGAACGTCGACGACGAAGTACCGGATTTCCCAGGGGACGCCCTCCAACGCTCCGTCGTCGACGATGAAATCGTCGACGTGGCGGCTCTTGCCGTCCGCCGTTTCGATGCGAAATCGGGATACAGCCTGGGTGCTGTGGAGCTTTGCGTCCGCACCGGTCCCGACGTCGACGGGAGCCGGTTCGACATGCGCCCAGTACGCTTCCCAGGCGATGTACTGCTCCGCCTCGATTTCCTGCTTGCGCGACACCGGCAAGTGGCTTTCCAAGGGCGGGCTGGCTTCAACCTGCTCCCGGGTCAGCGGCGTTCCCAGTCGTTGCGCCGCATAGTCGGTGCACCGGATCGCTTCCGGCGCGAGCAGCACGCGGTGGGCCCGCAGCCAACCGTCCGTGTCGACGTCGAAATACCGCACCTTCCAGCTTTCGCCGTCAAAAAGCAGGTCCCGGACTTTGCCGAAGACCCCGCCGGGGCCCTCGATCGAACAGCCGTGAATCTGTTTGGCGGCTATCAACATAACGCCCTCCTGATCGGTTCGCCCGATCTAAACGTGGTACTACGCAATAACGTAGGCTGGGTGGTTCCGGCCGCGCCAAACGTTCGGAGGCCGGGTTCACCCACGCGCGTGTCTGCAACCCTATGGCGCGCTCCGAACCGTGAATGCTTCTCCCTGAAGGAATTGTATATTGACAGATTGGGTTGGCATAAGTTGGGGGCTGGGTGTCCTTCCGGAAGCAAGGATGGACGGCACCCCGCGGCCCCCGCGGACTCGGCCGGCGGCTTCGGCGGAACGGGACACTTTGGTCGGGCACCGATTCCCGGCTTGCGCCCGCTCCCTCCCAGCCCATGGCGAGGGCCGGTGCGGCGCCCCTGCCGGACAGCGAGCAGGCCGGCCTATTCCGAAGCAGCCCCGGCGCGCGACACGTGCGATGCCGTCGGAGAGCCTGTTCCTGCACACTCCGCCTGCACTCTACGCTCCACCGCACGCGGCCCGAACGGCGAAATCGCCGAACGACTCGCCCGGCGTGCGCTGGCGGGCATAGCGGGTGAAGACGCCGCGGAGCGCCTCGAGCAGCTCCTCCTCCCCCAGTTTCTCGCGGTAAAGCCGGTTCAGCCGCTCCCCGGCCGCGGTGCCGCCCAGGTACAGGGTATACTTCCCGGCCGACCGGCCCACGATGCCGATCTCGGCCAGGTAGGGGCGGGAACAGCCGTTCGGGCAGCCGCTCATCCGCACGTCGATGGCCTCATCGGCCAGCCCGGCTTCGGCCAGAATGCCCTCGAGCTTGGCCATCAACCGCGGCAAATATCGTTCCGACTCGGCCAGGGCCAGCCCACAGGTGGGCAGCGCCACGCAGGCCAGGGCGGCCCGCCGCACGGGCGAGGACCGCGTGCCGTCGTCGAGCCGGTACTCGCAGACAAGCTGCTCGACGCGGGGCCGATCGACGTCCGGTACGCCGGCCACGATGAGGTTCTGGTTCGGCGTCAGGCGGAAGTGCCCGCCGTGGCGGCCGGCAATCTCGCACAGGATGCTCAGCAGCGGATACTCCTCGAAATCGCCCACCCGACCGCAGCCGATGAACAGCGTCAGGTGATGCGTGCCGCCGGGCCCCTCGGTCCACCCGGGCGAGTCGGCGCGGTGCTCGAAGCGGTAGGGTCGCGGCGGCTGGAGCGGCCGGCCCAACCGGCCGTGCAACTCGTCCTGGAACCACTCGATGCCGCGGTCGGCCAGCACGTATTTCAGCCGGGCGTGCCTGCGGTTGGTCCGGTCGCCGAAGTCGCGCTCGATCAGCAGCGCCTTCTCGGCCAGATCGACCACTTGCTCCGGCGGGCAGAAGCCGACCACCCGGGCCAGCGCCGGGAAGGTTTCGGCCTTGCCGTGGGTCCTGCCCATCCCGCCGCCCACCGCCACGTTGAAGCCTGCCAGCCGGCCGCCTTCAACTATGGCGATCAGCCCCAGGTCATGGGCGAACACGTCGACGTCGTTCGAGGGGGGCGCCGCCACGGCGATCTTGAATTTGCGCGGCAGGTAGGTCGGCCCGTACAGCGGCTCCGTGTCTTCCGCAGCCCGATCGCAGGGTTGCTCGGCCAGCCACAGCTCGTGGTACGCCGCGGTGCGCGGCGTCAAGTGGTCGCCGATTCGCCGCGACCAGTCGACCAGCTCGGCGTGCAGTTCCGGCGGCTGCGGATTGGCCGCGCACACGACATTCCGGTTCACGTCGCCGGAGGCGGCCATCGTGGTCAGTCCCGAACGGTGGATTGCCCGAAACACCTCCCGCAAGTCCCACTTCGGCACGCCGTGCAACTGCAACGACTGCCGCGTGGTGAGCCGGACGGTGCCGCGACCGGACGCGTGCGCGATGCGGTCGACGGCCAGCCACTGTTCGGGCGTCATCACGCCGCCGGGCACCCGGATGCGCACCATGAACTCGTACGCCGGTTCAAGCTTCCGCCGCGCCCGCTCCCTCCGCAAGTCGCGGTCGTCCTGTTGGTAGGTTCCGTGAAACTTCAGCAAGTGCGTATCGGGCCGGGCCACGGCGCCGGTGAGCCGGTCGGCCAGCGACTCGCCAATCGTGCCGCGCAGATACCGGCTCGACGCTTTCACGCGCTCGACCTCGGTCGGGGGCGGCTCGGAAGCGGGCCGGTTATCGGGCATGGAATCGCCTTTCAATAAACGTCGCGCTGGTAGCGGCCTTGCCGCATGAATTCGGTCAGGTAATCGCGAGCGGCGCGATCGGCCAGTTGAGCACGGTAAGAAATCCCGCCCGCCGCGCCAGATCGGCCGCCAGCCGAGCCGCGTTGCCCGTCTGCGAAACATGCAGGACTGTTACCGTTGCAATCGGACGTCTCATTGGCGCAGGAACGAAAGCCTCCAGGTTACACGCGCCGCCGCTGGAAAGCCAGGGGCCGCCGAAAATCGTGCAGCGTGCCGGTGCTTGACGCTCCTCCCGGAACCTGGTAAACTCGTAGTATGCGAACGACCCGAATCCGGTTTTATTTCGAACTGCAACCG
>PWXP01000680.1 GCA_003561895.1 Planctomycetaceae bacterium
CCGGCCGAAGCGAAAATAACGGGCTCTTCCGTTTCTAGGTGCAGGCCGCGCCAATGTAGTAGGCACACGCCGCTGTGCCGTCGCCAATTAACGCAGTCTGCACCCAGAAACGGAAGAGCCCGTTATTTTCGCTTCGGCCGGTACAGGTCGGTGGCCGTGCCGAAGTATACCTCGGCGGCGAAGCCCAGGGTTTCGGTGAGCGTGGGGTGCGGATGGATCGACTCGCTCACGTCGCGCAGGGTGCAGCCCATTTCGAGGGCCAGCACGGCCTCGCCGATGAGGTCGCCGGCGCCGGCGCCGACGATCCCGCAACCCAGCAGGCGTTCGGAGTCGGGATCGATGATCCACTTGGTCAGGCCCTCGGTCCGTCCGATGGCCTGGGCCCGGCCGCTGGCGCCCCACGGAAACACGGCCTTTTCCACCTTGCGCCCGTCGCGCTTCGCGTCGGTTTCGGTAAGCCCCGCCCATGCCACCTGCGGGTCGGTGAACACCACGGCCGGGATGGCCCGGGGCTCGAACACGGCCGGCTCGCCGCGCAGCGCCTCGACGGCCGCGCGGCCCTGGTGCGACGCCTTGTGCGCGAGCATCGGCTGGCCGGCCACGTCGCCGATGGCCAGGATGCGGTCGTCGGACGTGCGCCCGCGGTTGTCCACGGCGATGAACCCACCCTCGTCGATTGCCACCCGCGTGTTCTCCAGCCCGAGACGGTCGCTGTTGGGCCTTCGACCCACTGCGACCAGCACGCGGTCGAATCGCTGGGTGGTCTGCTCGACGTTGCCGTCGAGGGTCACCTCGACGCCCTTGCCCTTCTCGGCCACGCCGGTCACTTCGGTGCTCAGGTAGACGGCTTCGAACTGCTGTTCGAGCCGCTTCTGCAGCGGGCGCACGAGGTCGCGGTCGGCGCCGGGCAACAGCCCGTCGGTCATCTCCACCACCGACACCTGGCTGCCGAAGGCGGCGTACACGGTGCCCAGTTCCAGCCCGATGTAGCCGCCGCCGATCACCAGCAGGCGTCCGGGCAGGGCGGGCAGGTCGGGCAGTTCGGGCAGTTCGAGTGCGGCGCCGGAGTCCATCGCGCGGTCGCTGTGGATGTCCAACCCGGGGATCGTGGCCGGGCGGGAGCCGGTCGCAATCAGGCAGTGCTCGAAGCGCAACGTCTCCGATTCGAGCCTCTCCTTCCCGGTTGCCTGCAAGCGGAGCGTCTGCGAATCGTCGAACACCGCCCGGGCCTGCACGACCTGGACCTTCCGCTTGGCCGCGATCTGCTTCAGCCCGCCGGTCAGCGTGTTGATGACCTTTTCCTTTCGGCTGCGGACGGAATCGAGGTCGATCTGAGGGGTGCCGAAGTCGACGCCCCATTCGGCCAAGTGCTCGACGTCGGCGATGGTCTTGGCCACATGCAGCAGGGCCTTCGAGGGAATGCATCCGCGCAGGAGGCATACGCCGCCGAGACGCGGCTCCTGGTCGACCAGGGTCACCGCCATTCCCAGGTCGGCGGCCAGAAACGCCGCGGCGTACCCACCCGGCCCGCCGCCCAATACGACCAATTGTGAATCCATGGTTAATTCCTTTGCAAAGCCTCTTTCGTGGTAAACCGACCCGTAGTAGCAGGCACGCTTCGCCGTGCCGTCCGCTGCCGTGCCAAGCCGTCTCGTTCGGCGCAACGGTTCACAGGGAGCCGGTCCATTTTTCGGGCATCGCGTTGTTCAGGTTCGATGAAGCGCGCCTTTACGGTACGCGGATCGCCATCCGTCGAACGTGCCGAGGACCAAGAGTACGAGCGAGCCGGTGGTTGAGTCTACGCAGGAGGCAGATGAAAAGTCAAGGGGGGCCTGCGCCTGCGGAAGAAGAGGGAAGAAGAACGCCCAACGCATCCGGGGGGGCTAGGGGGTCAGGGGGGGGCTAGGGGGTCAGAGCTTGAACAGTGAATAGTCCAGATGACGAAGGAGTTGCGATGGTCGCTATTCACTGTTCAAGCTCCGACCCCAAAGGTTCGGACCCCAAAGGTTCGTCGCGGTAGGGACGGCCCTTACGGGCCGCCCCCCGCACAGATCCGTACGTGAGGAACTACCTCATACGGCTCCTACCTCAGGTTGTTGACGATCGGCGGTTCCTGGAATCTTCTGATTCCACTTCGCTGCCTCTCGTACACCCCTCAATCCGATGCCACGCTTTCCCGGCACAGCGTCCGGCGCGAGTAAGGTTCGAGCGGTGTTTCCCTTGGTCGATCCCCTTCCCTCCACGGACTCCGCAGCCGCCTTCAGGCCCGGCGTTGTTCGCCCGCTTCTTCGGTACTATGGAATCGTCCGACTGCCCGCAGGCGTCCATGTCGGGCGTGCGGCCTGCGGCCTTCCCCGACCGTTCCCCGCCACCATCGTGCGAGGAAACCTGCTGGCTCTCCCGGTTCCCGCGCGGAGAGTTTCCACACATGCGCGGGGTCTCGGACTCCGCGGCGTTGAAGACTGGCTCGCGTGTATCGTCAGCCTTCATGTTGCCTTCCCCCTGTCAGAATGAGGTCGGCACGCCGAACCCTACAAATTGGAACCGTCCCATTGCCGCTTCTCGGCAACGTTGACCGGGTGTTTCGGCCCGGTGAACGTGCAGCGTGAGTGGAAGAAGAAACCCCAACCCGAGGAGAAATGATCATGTCCCTCAAGAACCTAATGCTGAGAAGCGCCTTCAAGCGGTTCCACGCGATGAACCCGCGAGCACTCCCTCCCGAGTGGCGAGACCTGGAACTGCCCCCGGCCTTCGGAGCGGATGAACTGGGCACACTGAAAGGCGCTGGCTTGGTTCCGTTCATCTACCACGCCCTGGCAGCGTTGTCGAAGCAACTGCCCGACGCCGACGACCCGGTCGATGCGGCGATGACCGGGCTGGAAATGCTGTCAGCGGGAGAGCTGTCGCGGGAGGCGGTGCTGGCGAAGATCGGCCGCCTGCTCGCGTCGGAGCGGAAGCAACGCAACAAGATGGTGGATAGCGTCGGCAAGAGCATCGCCCGGCGGGTGTGCCGGGAGGCACAGAATTGAGCAAGCAAGGGAAAAGCCCCCGGGGCGACGAGCCTCGGGGGCCATTCCAGCAGCTCCAACGCGAATCGGCACCAAAGCCGACGCGGCAAATCTACCCCCTATTATACCGCGATGCCGGCGAAATGCCAATAGCGGTAGGGAGGTTCGATGATGAAAGTACGGAAGAGTCAAGACGCAAACCTGTTGAAGCGAACGCTGGTGGCGATGATCCGCGACGACTACACGGCCGGTGCCGTCGCTGACAAGTGGACGCCGGATGGCCTGTTCGGCCCGCCTTACGCCAACCTGCTCGGCCGGTGGTGCATCGAGCACCACGCCGAGCATGGCAAGGCACCGGGACAGTCGATCATGGACTACTTCGCTGACTGGGCGGCCAGCCCGAAGTCGGACGACAAGACGGCGGACAACGTGGAGGCGTTCCTGCGGCACCTGTCA
>PWXP01000507.1 GCA_003561895.1 Planctomycetaceae bacterium
AACTGATGCTCCGCGAAATCGGCGATCGGTATTCGCTCATCGTCTTCCCCGAGGGCAGCCGGAGCGACGGCAGCGAGATACGCGAGTTCAAGAGCGGGCTGTATTATCTGTGCAAGAAGCGCCCCGACCTGGAGATGATTCCCGTGCATATCGACAACATGAACCGCATCCTGCCGCGCGGCGAGGTCCTGCCCGTGCCCCTGCTCAGTTGCATTACCTTCGGGCCGCCCATCTGGCTGGAGGCGGGCGAGACCAAGGCCGAGTTTCTGGATCGAGCCCGCAACGCCGTCCGACGCCTCAAAGAGGTGTGAAATGCTCGTGAGGTGCCACCGTGCCTGACTTCGAAACCCTGGGACTGCTGGGCGGAGTGCTGATGGTGCTGGCGGCGGCCGTCGCCGCGGTGCGCTTGCTGAAGGGCCGCACCGACAGCGGGCTCGATGCCGCCGTGCTGGCAACGCTGGACCACCGCGTGCGCGCCTGGTTCCTGCTGTTTTTGGTGCTGGCCGCCGCCTTCCTGCTGGGGCACTGGGCCACGGTGGCCCTGTTCGGGCTGATGGCCTTCTGGGCGCTGCGCGAGTTCATCATGCTCACACCCACCCGGCCCGGCGACCACCGCCCCCTCTTCTGGGTGTTCTTTCTGATTACGCCGCTGCAGTTCGTGCTGGTCGGGCTGGACTGGTACGCGGTGTACAGCGTCCTGATTCCCGTGTCCGCTTTTCTCCTGCTGCCGGCCCGCATCGCCGTGGCCGGCGACTACAAGCGATTCCTGGAACGCACGGCGAAAATCCAGGCCGGCTTGCTTATATGCGTGTACTGCCTAAGCTTCGCTCCGGCCCTGCTCCTGCTGCTCCCGCCCGGCGACCCCTACGCCGGCACCCGCCTGCTGCTGTTCTTCGTCTTGATTGCGCAGTTTAGCGACGGGCTGCAGTATGCGTGGGCCCAACTGCCCTGCAAGCACGTGATCGTGCCGACGATCAACCCGCACAAAACCTGGGAAGGGCTCCTTGGCGGCGCCGGCACGGTCGCCCTGCTTGGCGCCGCGCTCTGGTGGGCCACGCCCTTCGAATGGTGGATGGCCGGTCTGGCGGCCCTGGTGACCGCCCTGATGGGCTTCGCCGGCGCCATCACCATGTCGGCCATCAAGCGGGACCGGGGCGTGAAAGACTACGGCACGCTGGTCGAAGGCCACGGCGGCCTGCTCGACCGCATCGACTCCATCTGCTTCGCTGCGCCCGTCTTCTTCTTCCTCACGAAGTTCTGGCTGGAGTGGTTCGGCCCCGGCTAGCCGGGACGATTCGCCGAGGGCCGGGCGCTCCGCGGAAGGCCCTGCCGGAGCTGGTCGCGCAGGTCGTCCGAAAGCTTCTTGTCGGCATGGGGGGTCAGCCGGTCGAGCCGGAGGGCTTCGGCGGCTTCCCGTTCGAACGCTTGCACATTGCCCGCCGCGCGGTGGGCCAGGGCGAGCCGCGCCCGGTAGCGGCCGCTGGTCGGGTAGCGGGCCACCGCTTGCGCGTACGACGCCGCGGCCCGCTCGGCGTCCTCGGCCGCTTCACGCTTCTGATAGGCCCGCATGTGCCAGTCGCCCGATACGAACCACCCGGCCGCCGAGTTCGCCTCGCGTTGGACGGCCTCGGCGTCGGCCTCGCGGAACGCCTCGAGTGCCTGCCGGCTGCCGGTCTGTTCCCAGGTTTGCAGCATGACCGCGGCCAGATGGCGCCACGGTTCGGCGGCGAGCGGATCGGCCTCGGCGGCCTCCCGCAATCGCCGTTCAGCCTGCCCGAGGCGGCCGTTCGCGACGGCGTGGCGCGCCGCGTCGACGGCGTGGCGCGCTCGCAGGACCGGCTCGTACGCCGTCTGGTGGCACGCCACGGCCAGCCCCATCGCTATGGCCAGGGCGCCGAAAGCAGCCGCGCGCGGCGCCTGCTTGGGAGGATCGCCCATCAGCCCCACCGCGAACAACAGCCAGAGCGTGCCCGTCACGCCGGGAAATGCCAGCGCCCCGGCCGCCAGCAAATGGACCAGCAGCACGGCCACGCCCACCGCCGGCAGCGCCGGCGGCAGGCGGCCGTCGCGCACCCAGGGAAACAACAGGGCGACCGCCACCGCCGCGCACGGTAGGCCCACCACAATGGGCATCAGGCCGGGCGGCGCCCAACTGACCAGTCCCAGGGGCACGGCCAGCAGGAAGCCGGCTCCTCCGCCGGCCAGCGCGAAGGGGGCCGCGTCGGCCGAGGCCGGCTGCTCACGGTCTTGGTACGCGGCAGAAGTTGCCTTGCCGGAATGTGGGATGGCTATTCCCTCCCGTCGGGCAAAGACGGACAGGAATGTCCATCCTACCGGCAACGTGCGATGTGCCGCCCCCTCACCTTCCGCCTCGGGCGGCGCGTGCCAGGTGCGGCCACGCCGGAAGAAGGCGCCCAGAACGAGCAACAGGGCGACGGCGGCGGGCGTGCCGGCCGTCGCCCAAATTTCCAGCAGGAAGTTGTGTGGGTCGGCCACCTCTTCGCTGGCTTCGGGGAGCTTGTACCGGGTGTACTCGAACTGGTAGTTGCCCGGCCCGAAGCCCAGCAGCGGCCGATCGGCAATCATCCGCACGGTCGATTGCCAGTATTGCATCCTGTAGCCGAGCGAGCGGGCGGCCCCGGTGGCCACTTTGCGATCGATCCCGCCGCTGGCCAGCGCGAGCCCCAGGGCCACGGCCACCACGGCCGCGGCGGCCAGCGGCAGTTTCCAGGAAAATCGCTTGGCTTGGCGATGTCGCCAGGCGAGGCATCCCAGCAGGGCCAGCCCCAGGAGGGAAGCCGCATAGGCGCTGCGTCCCTTGGTGAGCACGAGGCATGCCGCGACGGGCCCCGCACAGAACAGCGCGGGAAGCATTTGCCTGCGCCCCGTTCCGCCCAGAAAGGCCGCGCCGAAGAGCATGATGAGCCACGGGGCAAGATACCCGGCCAGCGAATTCGTCAGCGCGAACGTGGCGATGGGCTCCGTCCCCTGCAAGCGATCCTCGAACAGCATCGCCTGCGGCGTGCCGGGTTCGAAGCCCAGCCCGGCGTCGCGCAGCGCCTGCGCCGGGTCGGCCGCGTAGGCAGCCCGCATCGCCGGCATCTCGAACGCGTACTGATACAGCCCGTACCCCGAAAGCCCGACCGCCAGGGCCGCCATGACCGCCAGCACTGCGCGGGCCTCGCGCCGGGTGACGATAATCTGCCGGGCCAGCAGGAAACACAGCCCCATGCCGATCCATTCCCACGTGATGTTCACCGCAGGCCGAGCACTGCCGCGGAAGAACGCGGCCACGCCGGCCACCGTGTGCCAGAGCACCAGCGCGCCTACGGCCGCATCGACCCAGCCGAACCGCACCTCCCACTGCCGCCGTCCGATCGCCCCGAGCAACCAGCACACCGCCAGGGCGATCCACAGCATCACCACGGGCAGCCCATCGCCAAAGACGGCCGATTCGGTGGGAAACAACGGGCGTGCCACCAGCAGGGCCACCAATCCGGCCAGCAGCCACGCCCGGGCGCCGGACCGCGGCGCAGGCGGGAAAGGCAGAACGGAGGCGGCGCCCCGCGATGAAATGCCGGTGCCCGTGCGGCCGGCCGCTTTACGCTTACGCCTGGTCATAGGTTTCTTGGCGGAACCCTCCTCCCCTCGCTCCCCCCAGTGTAATGCCAGTGCGTTTCCCCCGCAAGGTAACCGTTCACGGGGCGGCGCGGGCTGTTTTCTCTGCTCGATGCGAAGGGGACAGTCCCCCTGTGAACGGTTACCCCGCAAGTTCGGTAAAACCCCACAAATGAATAACTGGCCGATTTGGACGGGCTGCGGCGCCGGCTGCGGGCACGCAGGGCGCATCGGTGCCGGCTCTTCCCCGGCGGCGGGTATCATAGTACCATAAGGTACGGTAAAGCCGAACTATGGAACTGGCGGAGCGGCACCATGCTGCACAACACCCGAACGGTCTATTCCACCGAGAGCCTGCGCGACGCCCATACCTTGCGCGATTTGCTGGCGGCGGAGGGGGTTTCAGCGGTGGTGTTTCGCGATCCGTTTGAGAGAGGGGCGACCGGCGGGACGGGTTGCGTTACGATCCAGGTTGGCGCGGCGGACGAGGCCGCTGCCCGGCGCGTCGTCGGCCGCTTCGAGCAAAGGCGGCTGCGCGCCGCCGAGGGAGACGTCATCGACGCCTGGCCCCGGTGCCCCCAGTGCGAGGCACCCCGCATGACCTGCTGCCCCGTGTGCCAGACGGCGGGCCACAATTTCCCGGCAGCCGATCACGAGCTTTGCCTCTCGGCGGAGCCCGGCGATGCGGGGGAGCCGCTTGCGTGCGGGTGCGGCGGCTGCGCGGCCGCCGCGCCGGGCGAGATCGGGCCGGAGTCCGGCGGCCGCTCCGATGCCTTGCAGGACGCCGCGTCTCAGCCGGCTGCCCTCCCCTTGCTCACCTGCACCACGTGCGACGAGCCGTTCGTTCCGCATTACTTGAAGCGTTGCGAGTGGTGCGGGCACGCCTTTCCCGACGGCATCGAGTTCGAACTGCCCGACGATCCGGTCGAGCCGCTGAACGCCCGAGTCGTTTTCGTATTCTTCGCCCTGGCCGCCGGCGCGCTGGCGATGCTGGCATGGCTGGCCCACGTACTATGAGCGACCGCGCCGGTTTCGCGTTGGGACAGTCCCGCGTGAACGGCTGGCAGCGAAGGAAACCGCCCGGGCCACCGGCCGGTGCACGGCTGCCCTCCGGCCGTGCCTGATCGGCCCGCTCGGTGCTGATCAGAACATGCAACTGAGGGTCAGGGTGTTCAACAGGCTATGGTCGGCGATCCAGGAGTACTCGATATTCCAATCGATCGTGGCTCGACCTCCCCAGAAGGCGTACTTTGCTCCACTGCCCAGCGTGCCGTAATCGCTGTTGCCGGGCAGCAGGGGGGATTCGCGGAAACGGTAAAAGGTGTGCCGGTATCCGCTCCGCAACGTCAGCCGCGGCGTGGCCCGGAATTGCAGGCCGACCATGGGCCGGTAGACATCGGCCGCATACCGGATGCGGTTGGCGGCTGGGGGTATGGTTTCGTTGCCATCGCGTGTCACCTCTCCCATGTTCAGGTCGAGGTAGCTCCATTCGAAGTCGGCCGCCGCGGTAAAGCGATGCGACAGGTCGCACTGGACTCCGCCGCGCGCGGCGTAGCTTTCGAACAGGTCTCGGCCGCTGAGGGGTTCGCCGTCGAGCCGGGTGGTGCCGGCGCCGTGTCCGTAATCGGCCTGGAATCCCCATCGCACGTTATGCCCCAGTGGCGCGAACACGGCCAAGCGGTGCCGCCAACTGTGCGATTCGTTGGACAGTCGGGCCGTCGGGGGCATTTGCATGCCCATGTCGGAGCCGGCCGCCGTGGCGTAATGGTCGTTGAACCAGGTTACCCCGTAGCCGAGGTTCAGGTTCCCGAAGACGGGGGACGCCAGGGCGGTGCTCAGCCGGGTGCCTCGCTGCGCCGGACTCACCTCCGGATCGCCGGAGAAACCGGTCGTGAAGTAATTGCCCCCGAACCCGGCGCTGACCGGGAGCCCGCCCAACGGCATAGCCACGTAGGCGCCCTGGTCGGACAGAAAGGCCCGGGTCCTTTGGTGTGTCTCATCCCGCGTGGGTGTCAGGCTGGCCTCGCCCTTGGTGGAGTCGGCCACCCAGTAGCCGAGGGCGTCCGGCCCGCAAACATTGGCCAGGGCCGCCGGGTTGCGGATGGTCGAGGCGGCCGATCCCAGGTCGCCCATATAGGCTCCGCCGAGGATTGCCGCCCGCTCAAACGGCGTGGTGAAGTACTGCTGGTCGAAGGTCCGCACAAGCAGCCCGACCCGGCTGTCATCGCCCCAGGCCACCGTAGCCCCGGAAATTGCCAGTCCCACCAGGACCTGCAGGGTGCATCGGCGCACCGCTTTCGTGGAAAACAACATAAGCCCCCCATGGAAAAGATCGTTCGAACGGTGGAATTCCGCCACCTCGGCAGGCTTCCAGGAGTTGAGCGTCCCCAGCAACGGTTACGCCCATGGTCTCCATTCTTTATCGTTCGGCATGAACGGGCTGTGACTTTTGGGCGAGTGCTGCTTGATTTGCCAATCGGTTAAAGTAGGAACGCTGGTTTATTTGGGCTGAGCGCACTGGCACCGCGCCCTCCTACGCGGTATAATTGAACATAGAAGGGGCCGGCGAGTTGGAACCGACTTGACCGGGTCGCTAGAATTCAAATATCGCGCTTCCGGCACAAGTGGCGCTGCCAATGTGCCGATAGTGTTGGTTGAATCGGCAGAACACATGCGAATCGGGCCTCTCGCCTCGAATTCCGACGGAGGTGCCAACCCTTTAGCGTGAGCCGGGATCACTCAGTGGCTTGTGCTGGTCGCACGCCCGATCCCCGCTCGTCTCGCAGCGACGCATCCGGTCGCAATCGGCGAGAGGTTTGATTCGCCGGCCGCCGGCCGCTTTCGAAGCAACCGGCGGCCCTTTTTGATGCGCTGCTTCAGCCGGAGACACACGCGTCTTGCTGGGGACGCCCCGGCGGGGACGGCACAGCGGCGTGTGCCTGCTACATTAGGGGGGACGGCACAGCAGCGTGTGCCTGGGTACGTTGGAGCGGCCCGCACCGGAAAGCCGACGCATCCGAGGTTAGTCTCCAGGCGCGCCGCCTTCGACGAAGCGAAACGCTTCGACCAGTTCCCGGTCGGCATCGCCTAGCCGGTCGGCCAACTCGGCCTCGACCGGCACGGCAAAAGCCATCCGCCGCCCCTCCCGGTCGGCCACCAGGTAATACCGCCACTCGATCGGCACCTTGGCGGTCGTCTGCTTCAACTCGGCCTCAGCGGTGCCTGAGACGACCACGCGGTACACCCGGTATTGAGCCTCGTGGGCCCATTGGCCGGCCGATACGAACCGGTCGAACCGATCGCCAAGTGCCTGCCGAACATCCTGCCGGAAGCGGTCGAGCGTGGGCAGGCGGTCCACGGGCACCTGGGGCAGTGGCGAGATTCGGCACTGAGCGACGATCTCGCCCTGCTGCACCAAGCGGAGGACGACCAAGTCCGGCCCGTCGTGAACGACGAACCATTTCCGGCTATGGGTCAACCGCCAGCTTGAGTCTGCCGACTCGTAGCAGAGCCTCTCCAAATCGTCCCGCGGTTCGAGCGCCAGGCCGTCGGGGATTTCCCGCTCGAACGCGTCGGGCCCGCCCTGGGGGACGATGCGAACCTGGACCTGGGCCACCACGTCGAACCCTTCGGCCACCGGGGCCGTCGCCCGAACTTCCTTCATCGCAAGGGCAAACCAGTCGATTCGCTGAGTCTGCCGATCATAGCGGTACTTGCCGATCAGTTGGATTCGGCTTGGGATACCGTGAATGGTCGCCTCGAGGTCTCCGGTGACTTGGAACCGCGCCACCGTGTCGGTCACCTCGACCAACTCGCATTGAACGTCTGACTGCTCAACGGTGTCGAGCCCCAGGAATTGGGCAAGGAGAGAATTGTCGGGCTTCCAGGTTTGGCCCACTTCGAGCGGGGCACGGGGCAGGAAACGGTCGAGCAGCAGGCTGTTGCCGAGGATGTCGACCGTTTCCAACTCGTCGCGCGAAAGCGGTTCTTGCGGTGAGAACAGCAGCGCGCTGTGGTCGTCGACGGAGGCGACCAGCAGGGACCGTTCAGGGCGGAGCGTCGGCCGGAGGGCGTCATCGCCCACACGGATGGTCGCCTCGGCCCGGCGGTAATCGCGAAGGGATCGTATCCGGCTGTTCGGCCCTTCGGTGACGGCAAGCGTTTTCTCCATATACTCCAATTCCGCAGCGCCGCCCATTTTTACGCGATTGACCTCCCCGTCGTGCACTTCGAGAATGTCGCCCCCGACCTTCATTTGCAAGGTCACCTGGTCGACACTGCCGACATGGCGCCCGCTGGGAAATCGAAATACATTTGCCCCGACGCTTGGGGTGTACAGTACGAAAGCGAGCAGCAGGACGCATCGAGCGCGGATCATAAGTCCCCCCAAGTGTATGGGTCGGGTGGGATCGGCTGTTCCCATTGCGGTAAATTCGGGTGCAGGCGGTTTGGAAATTGACCGGATTTCCACGGCCCCGGTGGATGGTAACCGTTTATGGTTACGGCGGGTAGTGCGATTCCCAGGCCCCCGGGCCCGCCTGGCGACCCATTTGGACAATACCGGGGGGCGCTCCTCCAAACCGGTTTCTTGTTGCCCAACTGTCTCCTCCGCCCTCTGTCTCCTCCGCCCTCTGTCTCCTCCGCCCTCCCTTGCGGATCGTTGGCGGTTCCTGTAACTTTTGATAAGGACGCGCGTCCAAATTAGAAGAGCTTGCTTTCCAGGAGGTTACGTCCGGTTTCCTAGCGACAAAATGTCTGCTTTCCACCCGAAGGAGGTGGGTTTGGCTCGGCTTGTTGCGCAAAATAGGAGGTGACCCATTTTCGGCGCGAATGCGTAAAAGAACCGGGCGTTGTCGGCAACCACAGTCCTAACGGGGGGATAGCAAGGCGGCAAAGTGCTGCGGGAAGGTGTCTGGAGTATAATTTTGCCAAGTCGGGCTGTTTTAAAAGCCCGCCTTCGTGTATACTCAAGCGTGATGGGTTGGCTCGGCGCGCCTTGCGGCGCCCGCCGGGACGAAAAACGGTCGACCAAGAAGCGGGCGGCGGGTGGTTCCAGCCCCTTCCGCGACCCGCTGAAAGGAGGGTTCGCATGCATTCCGAATATCTCAACCCGGCCATCCGACAGTTGCGCGACCAGCAGGTCCGCTTCGCACCGCGCAAGCGAAAGCTCGAACAAGTCAGTCACGCGGAAAAGCTGATCGGCGAACTCGACCCCGCGCGGACCTACACGTACCAGTACCTGTGCTTCCGGGTGACCAAGTACCGCCCCGACGCGTATCCCGACCTGAAGCTGTCGGGCGAGGAGGCCAGCCACGACCTGCGCCTGTTTGTCGAAGACGTTTCCGACGCGGCCAACGTACCGGCCGCGGCGGCCGGCGAGCGCGTGCTTACCGTCGAGGAGTTGGCCAAGGAGTTGAACGTATCGACCAAGACCATCTTCCGATGGCGGCGAAAGGGGCTGGTCAGCCGCCGGTTCGTGATGGATGGGCGCAAACGCGTCGGCTTCCTGCAAAGCTCCATCGAGCGGTTCGTGTCCGGCAACAAGGACCGGGTGCACCGCGGCACGCATTTCAGCCAGCTTTCTGAGCGGGAGCGGCAGTGGATCATCGCCCGGGCCCGGCGACTGGCCGAAAAGGGCGGCTGCCCGGCGGAAATCACCAAGCGCCTGGCTCGGCGAACCGGCCGCAGCACCGAGACGATCCGCTACACCTTGCGGCAGTTCGACCAGGAGCATCCGCAGATGGCCATCTTCCCCGAGGCGCGCGGCCCCCTTTCCGCGGAGACCAAGCGGAAGATCTTCCAGGAGCACCAGCGGGGCGAATCGGCCGAAGGGCTGGCCAAGCGGTATTGCCGCACGAAGACCAGTATTTACCGGATCATCGCCGAGATGCGGGCCCGGAAAATCCTGGACCTCCCCCTCGATTTCATTCCCAACGAGGAGTTCGCGAAGATTCGCCGGTCGCCCTCGAGGGAGCGGAAGGTGCTCGGCCCGATGCCTGAAGCCGAGAAGCCGACCCGGCGCCCCCGGCTGCCCAGCGGGCTGCCGCCTTACCTGGCCAGCCTGTACGAAGTGCCGCTGCTGACGCGGGGGCAAGAGGAGCACCTGTTCCGGAAAATGAACTACCTGAAGTACCGCGCCAGCCGGCTGCGCGAGAAGCTCGACCCGGCCCGGCCCCGCAGCGGGCTGATGGAGCAGATCGAAAAACTGCATGAACAGATCGTGGCCACCAAGAACGAGATCGTGCGCGCCAACCTCCGGCTGGTCGTCTCCATCGCCAAGCGGCACGTCGGCCATGCCGAGAGCTTCTTCGAGCTGGTCAGCGACGGCAACATGTCGTTGATGCGGGCGGTGGAGAAGTTCGACTACGCGCGGGGCAACAAGTTCAGCACCTACGCCACGTGGGCGATCATGAAGAACTTCGCCCGTACTATCCCCGACGAGCACCGCCGCCGCGACCGGTTCCGCACCAGCACCAGCGAGATGTTCGCCACCACCGAGGACGGGCGCAGCGACCACATCGAGCTGGAAACGGCCCAGATGCAGCGGGAGGCCGACATCCAGCGGATCCTCTGCCGGCTCGACGAGCGCGAGCAGGAGATTATCGTCCGCCGCTTCGGCCTGCGCCGCGGCCAGGAACCGCTCACGCTCAAGCAGGTGGGCGTGGAACTGGGCGTTACGAAGGAGCGCATCCGCCAGATCGAAACCCGCGCGCTCAGCAAGCTCAAGCAGGCCGCCGCCGACGAGAAAATCGAGTTGCCCGTGTAGCGGCTGCCGGAGTTCACGCTGAAGCTGGCACTGCAACATCCGCAGTGCGGTGACCTGACGGGGAACCGGTCACAAAGGGTCCCAATTTCCACGGCGGAGCAGCGATAAGGGGAGGAGGCCATTTTTTCGCCTCATCGTCTTTCCCTGAAGATAGCGTCTGTTGATCGAAAAATGGACCAGTCCCCGGCCGGGCCGTGAACGGTTACGATTCCGGGCCCTGGTACGATTCCGGGCCCCCTTCTTAGCCTGCCCGATTCCGAATATGATGAAGTGGTCGTGCATGGCCGCCGGTTTTTGCGTCGGCGGCGTGCAGCCCCTCTTTTTTGATAACCGACACTAGCAATATGGAGATTACGCCATGCCCTTGACCACGGAACAGATGATCGCCTGGTGCCGCCGGATGCTGGGCGCCGATGCCGACGCCCCGAACCTTAGCCTGGAACAACACCTTGCGGCAATCCCGCGCCTCGATTGCCTCGAGAACCTGCCCCCCGGCACACCCGTGCTGGTTCGCGGCGACGTCGACGCCAAGCCGGGCGGGAAGATCGGCGAGGGCGACATCCGGTTGCGGTCCATGGAGGCCACGCTGAGCCACTGCCGCTCGAAGGGCTGGAAGACGGTCATCTTCGGCCACATCGGCCGCGACCCCGAAAAGTCGCTCGACAAGGTAGCCCGGCGCCTCGGTGAAATTCTCGGCTGTGAGGTGCCGCTGCTGGCCGACTGGCTCGATCCCGACACGATCACCATTTCCGACTCGGTGGCGCAGGCCGTCGAGCAGGCCGCCGCGGGGTCGGTGTGCATGCTCGAGAATACGCGGAAGTACCACGTCGAGCGGGCGCTGTGGAAGGCGAAGCTCGACGACCTGCCTGAGTTGGCGCCCGGTCTGGCCAAGCTGGCCAACGAGTTTGCCGCCAAGGTGGCGACAGTGTACGTCCACGAGGCCTTCTCGGCCGGCAGCCTCGACAGCTCCAGCGTGGTCGTGCCCGCCGCCATGGAAAAGGTGGCCCTGGGGCGGTACATCGCCGAGCAGTTCGAAGGGCCGCTCCGCGACTGCCTCGGGGCGCAACTGGTCGTGTTCAGCGGACTGAAGGCCGACAAGCTGGACGACTTGCAGGCGATGATCGACCGCGGGAAGATTCAGCAAATCATCACGGGCGGCTCGCTGTCGGTGGCGCTGAAGAAGGCGGCCGAGGAACTCGACGGCCGCGAGTTCCACCTGGGCGAGTCGGAAAACCCGGCGAACCAGGGCAAGCCGTTCTACATCGCGCCCGAACGCATCGAGCAGGCCAACCGCATGGTGGCCGAAGGCCGCCGGAAGGGCATCGAGTTCGTCATGCCGGTCGACTTCGTGCTCCAGGACGGCCGGGTTTCCGAGCAGATTGGGCCGGGCAACCAGCAGTTCGACGTCGGCCCCGCCTCGTCGGCACGGTACGCCGAAGCCGTCGGCCAGTTCATCGAGCAGCACCGGGCCGACGCCGCCGAGACCGTCGTGTTCCACAACGGCGTGTTCGGCAAGTTCGAAGACGAGCGGTTCGAGGAGGGCACCCGGAACTTCGTCGGGCAACTGAAACGTATGCACGACGCCGGCATCAAGGTGTACGTGGGCGGCGGCGAAGGCGGCAAGGCCATCGACAAGTACGGTAGCCCCGACGACGTCACCTACATCTTCACCGCCGGGGGCACCGTGCTGAACGCCCTGGGCAGCGAGCCCGTGCCCTACCTGGCGGCCCTGGCCGCCGCCGCCGAGCGGATGGAACAGCCGGCCGAGCACGCGTAGTCTATCCGCCGAACGAAAGAGGCAACCAGCGATGCGAACGAACCACTACGTGCCATCGGTTTTCGCCCTGATAACGGCGTTGGCGTGCCTGGCGGCAACGCCGGCCGGGCTGAGCCAACCGGCCGCGCACGGGGCGGCGCCCCAAGAGGGCGTCGAGCGCCGCCCGATCATCGCCGCGGAAAAGGACGACGGCTACCGCGGCATCTAGTTCACGCTCGGGCAGTTCCGCGAACACGGCGACATGTATTCCGGCGGGCTGGGCACCTACACGGCCAACCACGTGCCCATCGCCATCTACTCGCCGGAGGCCGAGAAGACGTTTTTCGTGTACGGGGCCGGCCGCGGCGGCAAGCGGTATCTGTTGTGCATGGCTTCGTACTACGATCATCGCAAGGGCGTGGTGCCGCGGCCCACCATCGTGCATGATAAGCAGGGCATCGACGACCCGCACGACAACCCCAGCATCGCCATCGACGAGCATGGTCACGTGTGGGTGTTCATCAGCGGGCGGGGGCGGAGCCGGCCGGGGTTCGTCTATCGCAGCACGGAGCCGTACAGCACCGACGCCTTCGAACGTACGTACCAGGGCGAGTTCACCTACCCGCAACCCTGGTGGGTCGAGGGGAAGGGCTTCCTGCACCTGAACACCAAGTACACGCGCGGGCGGGAACTGTACTTCGAATTGAGCGAGGACGGCCGCACCTGGAGCGAGCCGGTCAAGCTGGCCGGCATGAGGGGCCACTACCAGGTGAGCAACCAGTTCGGCGAGCGGATCATCACCAGCTTCATGATGCACCCCGGCG